>CAYHFU010000001.1:0-17611 GCA_964355985.1 uncultured Candidatus Saccharibacteria bacterium
TCTTCCGATCTTTCAAGCTTGATGCGAGACTAAAACCAGCAGGCGATCAGCCGAAGGCGATTTTGGCTTTGAAGGAAGGATTAGAAAAGGGCATGGACAAGCAGACGCTCCTTGGCGTGACAGGATCAGGTAAGACTTTTACCATGGCCAATATCATAGCGAACTACGGCAAACCCACTCTTGTCATCGCGCACAACAAGACGCTAGCGGCGCAACTGGCGCAAGAGTACAGGGAATTTTTCCCGGAAAATGCCGTGCACTATTTCGTCTCTTACTACGACTTTTACCAACCGGAGGCGTACATACCCGCCACGGACACTTACATAGAAAAGGAGGCGATGATCAACGAAGAGATCGAGCGTTTGAGACACGCTTCGACGCAAGCGCTCCTCACCCGAAAAGATGTCATTATCGTCGCGTCAGTTTCTTGCATTTACGGCCTCGGCAGTCCCGTCGAATACGAAAAGGTCAATTTGAAGATAAGTAAAGGCATGAATTTGGGGCGGGCCGAATTGATCAGGAAATTGATTAACATTCATTTTGAGCGAACGAACGCGGATTTGAAGTCCGGTCAATTCAGGGCAGTAGGGAATACCGTCGAAATCATGCCGGTGAACGACAAAACCATTTACCGAATTTCGTACGGGATTTTGTCAGATGTGTCCCGCGGCGGAACAAACATGGGTTCCGCGGACACGCCGTCTGGCTCGGCCGTAAACGAGCGGAACGCCACGGCCTCGCTGACCCCGCCTCTCCCTCCTCGCCACGACGAAGTGTCTCACATTCGCTGCGCTCGTTCGACACTTGTCGCTGGCTCGACGGTCGAGGCGGCTGACGCTATTACGATAGCCGCGCCCGCAGGCGAGAACAGTCCTCCGCGAGGAGCTTGCGACGAGACGGAGGAGCTGTTGTCGCCGAGAGGGCGCGGGCTTATCGATGAAATAGTTGAAATCGATCCGATATCGCGCTCAGTCCGAGGAACTCACGAAACTGTCTTCATTTTTCCCGCCAAACACTTCATTTCGAGCGAAGAACAAAGCGCCAAAGCAATAGGAACGATTCAAGCCGAACTGACTGATCGATTGAAGGTCTTGGAAAAAGAAGGGAAACTGCTCGAAGCCGAAAGATTAAAGAGGCGTGTACGATACGACCTATCAATGATCCGCGAGATCGGCTACACAAATGGCATCGAGAACTATTCCCGACACTTCTCGGGTAAAATGCCCGGCGAACCACCCGACACTTTATTGTCGTATTTTCCGCATGACAAGGACGGCCACGCTCAATTCCTAACTGTCATAGACGAATCTCATGTAACCATTCCGCAGTTGAACGGAATGTACGCCGGCGACGCTTCGCGCAAAAACACTCTCGTTGAACACGGCTTCCGTCTGCCGTCCGCCAAAGACAATCGTCCGCTGAAGTTCGACGAATTCCTCTCGCGAGTCGGCCACATGATCTTCACTTCCGCCACGCCCGGGCCCTACGAAAAAGAAGAGAGTAAACGAATCGTCGAGCAAGTCATTCGTCCTACCGGTCTTGTTGACCCTGAAGTGATAGTACGCCCCATCACCGCGACAGCCGCGCCCGCAGGCGAGAACAGTCCTCCGCGAGGAGCTTGCGACGAGACGGAGGAGCTGTTGTCGCCGAGAGGGCGCGGTACCGCATACCAAGGACAACTATTTGACTTTATCGAAGAAGCCGAAGAGACGATTGAGAAAGGCGACCGTGTATTGGCAACCACACTCACGAAGAAAATGGCCGAAGACTTGACCGAATTCCTGAAAGAAAAGAAGATCAAAGCCGCGTACCTTCACAGCGACATAAAAACCATCGAACGCATAAACATCCTGACCGACTTTCGCAAAGGCAAGTACGACATCCTCGTCGGCGTAAATTTGTTGCGCGAAGGACTCGATCTGCCGGAAGTGTCGCTTATTGGAATATTGGATGCCGACAAAGAAGGATTCTTGCGTTCCGAAACCGCACTCGTCCAAACCATCGGTCGCGCGGCGCGTAATATCGCCGGTCGCGTCATCCTCTATGCCGACAACATTACAGGCTCCATGAAAAGAGCGATTGAAGAAACCAACCGCCGCCGCGAAATCCAGGTTGCCCACAACAGAAAACACAGCATCACCCCGCAGACGATCAAGAAAGTCATTCACGACATAACCGACCAGCTCCGAAGCGAGCACGACAAGGCCGTGAACGAACTCGTCAGACTGGACGAAGAACTTGCGCGCACCAACCCCAAACTTCTTATCCGCCAAAAAGAAGAAGCCATGGCCGAGGCCGTGAAAAACCTCGATTTCGAAACCGCGGCTCTAGTTCGCGACGAATTGTTCAAATTGCAGGGAATGATCGGCGTGAAGAAGAGGAATCGAAAAAAGCCCGGTTAGAGACAACTCGCTGTCCACAATATCTTGTGCAAGAGTAAGCAGTTTGACATATAATGGTACCGTATGGCTGACCAAAACCAGTCGGCAACTCAAAGCGACGGCGGTGAAAATAAAGACAAAAAGAAAATCCTCGTCATAACCGGAGACGGCAATTTTGGCGAGCGATTGCGGAAGACGCTCCAAGACGGTGGCTACTTTGTGATTTTGGTGAAGAACGGTGTTGAAGCGGTAAAAGCGATGATTGATACCCTACCGCATCTGATACTTTTGGATGTTGTCGTCACTGGTACTGACAGCTACTCCATCCTTGCCGAAAAACAGGCCGAGCCAATGCTCGCGAAGATACCGCTCTTCCTCATGTCCACGCAGGGGACGCCCATCAACATGCGGCGCGTACCCCAAGGCGCCGTCGCGGAGTTTATCGTAGCCATGCATGCCGAGCCGCGGGAAGTGCTCGATCGCGTCGACAAGCACTTTGGCGTCAATCGTTCCGAGGGCACGCCATCCGACGGCATATCCGACGACAGGAAGAAAATATTGTGGGTTGAGGACGATAAGTTGATCGGCACTATTCTCGGCAAGAAGTTTATCTCGTCCGGGTTCGACTTGACGCATACCAAGAACGGCGAAGAAACTTTGCGTGAATTGGAAAACATCGTGCCCGACATTATTATCGTAGACCTTTTGTTGCCAGGCATGAGCGGTTTTGAGATTTTGGAGAAGATCAAGGGACGAGATCGATTGAAATCAATCCCGGTCATGGTACTGTCAAATCTTAGCAAGCCATCCGACATAGAGAAAGCCAAAGCGCTCGGCGTGCGACGATTCATGGTCAAGGCGACTTCTTCGCTCGACCAGATAGTCGCGGAGGTGCACAATCTCTTGAAATAGGGTAGATTAGGGGGCATGAGTTTATTTTCTCCGCGTTTAGGGATAGACCTCGGTACGGCCAACACGGTCGTTTTTGTGCCCGGTAAAGGCATTGTGATCAACGAACCTTCAGTCGTGGCAGTATCGGAAGTCGACAAGAAAGTGTTGTCGATCGGCAATGAAGCCAAAGAGATGATCGGTCGCACGCCGGAAAACATCGTCGCTTATAGGCCGATGAAAGACGGCGTGATCGCGGACTATAGGATCACCGAAGCAATGCTTCGATATTTCATAGACAAAGCGATGGGCCGATGGAACTTGATGAAGCCGGATGTGATGGTGTCGGTGCCCGCCGGCATCACTTCGACGGAGCGCCGCGCGGTCATCGAAGCGGCGGTACGCGCCGGCGCGAGGAACGCGTATGTGGTAAAAGAGCCGGTCTTGGCGGCGATAGGTGCGGGTATTCCCATTCATGAACCGAGAGGACACATGATCGTGGACATCGGCGGCGGCACCACGGATGTGGCGGTGATCTCACTTGGCGGCATCGTGTCTTCGACTTCGGTCAAATGCGCCGGAAACAAGCTGGATGCGGCGATCGCCGATTTCGTCAAGAAGAATTTCAATCTTGGAATAGGCGATCACATGGCGGAAGACATCAAGACTCGGATCGGCTCGGCGATACCGCTTGACCAAGAATTGGCGATGATGATCAAAGGCCGCGATTTCATCACCGGCTTGCCGCGCTCCGTTGAACTCCGTACGAACGAAGTAGTCAAAGCGATTTCCAAAGAATTACGCGACATGGTCACTGCCATAAAGGATGTGCTTCAAGAAACGCCCCCTGAATTGGCGGCTGACATCATTGACCAGGGGATCATCCTTACCGGCGGCTCGTCTCTCTTGCGTAATATGGCGGAATTGGTCTTCCGTCGCACGGGCGTCAAAGCGCAAGTGGCGGATGAACCGCTTCTTTGCGTGGCAAAGGGAACCGGTATTGCACTAGAGCATTTGGACACATATAAAAAAACGATCATCTCAAAACGATAATCAAATGAATTTATCCCAAAAAATCGAAGCAATATTGTTTTGGAAAGCTGAGCCTGTTGCGATTAATAAATTGGCATCATTGCTAGGCGTTGATGTTGAATCAATCAAGAGTGGTCTTGTTGAACTGGAAAACCAATTGAAGGGCAGGGGAATCGCGTTGGTACAGACGGACGATGAAGTGATGTTTGGTACGGCAAAAGAACTGTCGCCGTTAATCGAGCAAATGACCAAGGACGAACTAACGCGCGATCTAGGCAAAGCCGGTTTGGAGACATTGTCCATCATCCTCTACCAAGGCCCCATCACCCGCGCCGAGATAGACTACATTCGCGGTGTAAACTCGCAATTCATACTGCGCGCGCTACTTATTCGAGGTCTGGTTGAAAGAATCGATAATCCACAGGATCAAAGAAGTTTTCTATACAAATCCACACTCGATCTCCTTGCGCATTTGGGAGTCTCCAAAATAAGTGAACTGCCGGAATACGAACAAGTCAAGAAGGACATTGATTCATTCAAGCAATCCACAGAAACCAATCAATCGACGGAAACTGGCCGATCAACCGGTGCTACAATGGAGGCGTAATGGCCGGTAACCCACTCAAAATCGACCACCTATTCCTATTTTCCGTGGCGACCTTGACGCTCGCCGGCTTCGTCATATTCCTGTCCGCATCCCTTGGCCTTTTGGCTCAGAACGGCGCTTCATTCGGCACCGTGGCGGCAAAACAGTTGGTCAGTCTAGTCATCGGCGTCATCGCCTTTTCCGTATTGTCGAAAGTCAAATACCAATTTTGGCGCAAATCGGCTTTTTTAATTTTACTTTTCGCCATTGCCTTGAATTTACTGCTGTTCATTCCGGGTCTATCTTTTCACTACGGCGGCGCGACTAGGTGGATAAACCTGGGATTCGCGACCTTCCAACCGTCAGAATTCTTGAAGATCGCCTTTATCATTTACACTGCGGCGTGGCTAGGACATGTCAGAGAAAGAGTGAAAACGATCAAGTTCGGCCTGATCCCTCTCATCGTTTTTGGCGCGATACTGGGCGCGTTGCTCTTATCTCAATCCGACACCGACACGCTCGTAATCATCGGCTTTACGGGACTTGTGATGTTCATGATCGCCGGGATGCCGCTAAAGCATGTTTTGCTGTCGGTGATACTCGCGGGAGTCGTCCTTGGCGGCGTTGTCATGTTGCGGCCGTACGCGCTCCAAAGGGTAAAGACTTACCTCAATCGTGGCAGTGACGAACAGGGGTCGGGCTATCAGATCAATCAATCGTTGATCGCCATTGGCTCCGGCGAACTCTTTGGTCGTGGCTTCGGTCAAAGCATCCAGAAATTCGGCTACCTGCCTCAACCGACCAACGATTCAATCTTCGCGGTCGCGGCGGAAGAGTTCGGTTTTGTCGGCGGCATCGTTCTTATTTCACTGTACCTCCTCCTCACGATCGCCTCTTTCCGCATAGGCACCCGCGCGCCCGACACCTTCGGCGGCTTACTTGCCATTGGTTTCGCAATCCTTGTCGTCACCGAATCATTCATGAACATCGCCGCCATGCTCGGCTTGATTCCGCTCTCCGGCATGCCGCTTCTCTTCGTTTCCCACGGCGGCACCGCGCTCATCATTACTCTTGCGGCCGCGGGCATAGTAGCTAATGTCTCAAAATACGCGCGCGGTTGAAATTTTTTGACCTTGAATTGAACACAGGCGAGGTTGAAAATTATTTGAACACGAAATTTACTCTTGCGGAACTTCACAAAATCTTTTCAGTTGTTATGATTGAGGGATGCAAAAAGATTTTGATAAGTGGAATAGCCTTAAAAGACATCTGGAGATTGCCGGTTGGAGCAGTCAGCCTTTTCACGAGAGAGATGTCTGGTGGTGTTCGTTGGGAGTAAATCTCGGAGACGAGGAAGACGGCAAGAACAATCTGTTCGAGCGGCCGGTTCTCGTATTGAAGAAATTCAACAACAGACTTGCGTGGGTAATACCAATGACTTCAAAACATAAAATCAGTCCTTACTATTTTCTCATGGAAAATCCTACAAGAACGGATTCGGCGATACTTTCTCAGATGAGAATGGTTAGCGTTAAAAGATTCCAAAGATTCATGAGGAGAATTTCCACTTACGAACATCACATGATAAAAGGCCAATTGATGGATATCATCCAATTCAAAATGTGTCTCTTGTCAAAAATTTCAAAGCCCCATTTGAATGGGGCTTCTCGGCTTCCCTCTATCCAATGATTACTCAAAGGAGGGTACCTCGGTTGGCTTACGCCATTTGTGATTAAGAGTATAGCGCCCCATAATTTTTCGTCAACCCCTTGACTTCCAACTCCCAATATGCTTTACTATTTTTTGAACAAGCAAGGCATTGGAATGCTTTGCAGTCGGTCTTTCATAGAACAACCTTACGCCTTATGCCTAAGAACCTGAAGACTAAAATTGAATGCCCCGGCAAGAGACTTTGTGTAAAGTGCGAAAAATCAATCGGCAAGTCGTATCTAAAGATCCGCCCAACAAACATGAGAGAGGAAACCAGATACTACTGTTTGGATTGTGCGCCAGAATACTTTAAGGGGCCAGAACTTTCGAAATTCGCAGTGTTTTGAGATTTTCTCAAGCCCGCTACCCACCGGCACCAAACCGGTGGGCTGTTTTTATTTGTTTTTGACTGGAGAGTGATACCATCTGTTCTTCCACTTTCGAAAAGTGACGGAAAATCCGTCACTTTTTGAAGTTGCGAGGAGAGATGTTCAACAGTATACTTAAAAGACCATGAAAATACTCTTTACCGGCGGAGGCACAGGAGGTCACTTTTATCCGATAATTGCGGTCGCTGAAGCAGTTATGGAAAAAGCCAGGGAGAGAAAAATATTGCCGCCCGTCCTCTACTACGCCGCGCCGACTAAATATAATCCAAGAGCATTGTTCGACGCCGAAATAGAGTTCGTGAAGGTGCCGGCAGGGAAGGTGAGGAGATATTTCTCATTGTTGAACATAACTGACGCGGGCAAAACGGCCGCAGGTTCATTCAAGGCAATAATGAAAATGTACTCTCTCTACCCGGATGTCATATTCGGCAAAGGCGGTTATGCAAGTTTCCCGACTCTGCTCGCGGCGAAACTCTTGAAGATACCCGTCGTCATACACGAGTCGGATTCCAAGCCGGGGAGGGTCAATCTATGGGCCGGAAAATTCGCGGAGAAAATCGCGCTTTCATATCCCGACGCTGCCAAATACTTCAAGGTTGACGAGCAAAAAGTCGCCTACACGGGGAATCCGATAAGGAAAGAGATAGCACAACCGCTCGTGAACGGCGCGCGCGAATTCTTGCAACTGGAAGAGAACACGCCGGTCGTGCTAGTGCTCGGCGGCTCGCAAGGCGCCCAAGCGGTGAACGATGTCGTATTACAAGCGTTGCCGGAGCTTCTTAACAAGTATCAAGTCATACACCAAACGGGCAAAGCGAACCTCGAAGAGATAAGACAGACGACCTCGGTCATGCTGAAAGATCACCCGTACGCAAACAGATATCGTCCTTTTGATTACTTGAATGAACTGGCGCTACGAATGTCCGCGGGCGTTGCCAATGTCATAGTCTCGCGCGCGGGCTCAACTATATTTGAGATTGCGGCTTGGGGCGTGCCATCGATCATCATCCCACTACCAAACTCGGTCTCCCACGATCAGACGACGAACGCCTTCGCGTATGCGAGGACGGGCGCGGCTTCGATAATAGAGCAGGACAATCTAGGGGCATCGGTCTTTATAGGCGAGATAAACCGCATTTACGATTCTACGGTGATAACGAATACCATGAAAGAGCACGCCAAGGCGTTCGCGAGGTTGGACAGCGCAAATGTTATCGCCGACGCATTGCTGGACATCGCACTTGCACATGAAAGGTGAATATGTGCTATAATAAGTCGCATAACAAAGTCGAGATTAAAAGCTTTAATTAACAACGCATTTTAACAAAAACATGCAACCAGAATCAGGAGTCAAAACTTGGCAGTGGGTGGTGACGGTACTCGTCATTATCGCGCTCATCGTGATCGGTATATTCGTCTTTGGCGGCAAGAAGACCGAGGCCCCGACCTTGGGAGAGACGCCGACAACAACGGGAACGACCCAGGCGGGTAATCGCGTCATCATGAGCGATCAGTTCCCGGGCAATGTAGTTTATATTTCATCGGTGCAAGCCGAGAATCCGGTATGGGTCGCCATCCACAAGGACAACGCGGGCAAGCCGGGCGCGGTCATTGGTTCCGCCAAGTTCGCGGCGGGCATCAACCCAGGCAGGATCAACCTCACCGAGTCCACGGTTGACGGAGGTACCTACTACGCGATGATGCACACGGACGACGGTGACGCGACATTCGACGCCATCAAGGATGCGCCTCTCGAAGACGCGAGCGGCAATGTCATCATGAAGATCTTCCGCGCGACCACAAGCGCGAACTTGGAGATCAAGGGGTAGTCGCATTCAGTCAGGTCACATAAATGTTCGAGCAAAGACTCCCGAAAGGGAGTTTTTGTGTCGTCCACAATGACACTTTTAACGGGAAATCATTGAAAAACCGTTATGACATATGACTGAAAAATTTTATCGTTTTTTCATAACTTTTTTATCGAAATTTCATCAAAAATTCATCGAAATTTTATCGGCGTCTGATACGCTTACGAATACGGAAGGTTTTTCCTTCCGTGGGCCTGGTCATAGTGACGACAAGCGGCTTACCATCGCTTGTAGGGGGTGCAAGTCCCCACATGTCCACAGGTAAGATTTTGGGCGCTTGACTTTTTGTATCGGATTCGATTACAATAATAGGGTCGATTAACCTCGACTGGTGGAATCAAGGTGGGGATCAATCCCGACCCGGCCCCCGAATCTCTAAGTTCTTTAGAGATTCGTAACTGGTAACACGACTGCCCCTTTCGGGGCTTTTGTGTTTTTAATCCAGCGTAAATGTTATAATCCAATCATGGACAAAGTCATCACCAGATTCGCACCTTCTCCCACCGGATACTTCCACGCGGGAAGCTATCGAACGGCGCTTTTTTCGTGGTTTTTTGCCAAGCAGAATGGCGGGAAATTCATCTTGAGGATTGAAGATACGGACAAGGAGAGGTCAAAAAAGGAATTTGAGGATAACATCATTGACAGCTTGAAGTGGCTCGGTCTCGACTACGACGAATTTTATCGCCAGTCAGAGAGGACTGACATTTACAAGAAATACGTAAAGCAGTTAATTGATTCCGGACACGCTTATGTCTCAAAAGAAAAACCTAAAGAAGGAGGGGAGAGAGATGAAGTCATTAGATTCAAAAATCCAAACAAAAAAGTCGTCTTCGAAGATCTGATTCGCGGCAAGATTGGATTTGACACAACCGAACTCGGTGACTTCGTCATCGCCAAGAGCGAAGACGAACCCGTGTTCCATCTGGTCAATGTCGTCGACGACTGTGAAATGGGCATGACGCACATCATTCGCGGAGAAGACCACATATCCAATACACCAAGGCAGATCCTGATCTATGAAGCATTGGGCATAAAACCGCCACAGTTCGCGCACATTCCGCTCTTGCTCGCCAAAGACCGCTCGAAACTTTCGAAGAGGAACGGCGCCGTGCCAGTGACCGAATATCGGGGCAGGGGATACTTGCCCGAGGCGATCGTCAATTATCTCGCCCTTCTCGGTTGGCATCCGGCGGACGAAAGGGAAGTGCTCACTATCGACGAGATCATAAAAGAATTTTCCTTGAATAGGGTGCAGAAGAGCGGCGCGATATTCGACGAAGACAAACTCAAATGGTTCAACCGCCAATATTTGGTCAGACTCGGCGACGATGAATTCATAAAGCACGCCGCTCAATTCTTGCCTGAATCGATCCCAACGAATTCTGAGGTATTCAAGCGGTCTTTGCCTTTAATCCGTGACAAAGTGCAAGCGTTCGACGAGATTGCCCAATTATTTGGCAACGGCGGTGAACTGTCGTTTGCAATGGGCGTGAATGAAACGGCTAGTCTATTGGAATATCCTAAAGAAATGTTGCTCTGGAAGAAAAATCCCGATCCCAAGAGCGCACTTACCCATTTAAACAAGACAAAAGAACTGTTGGCCGCTTTGCCCGAAGAAAAATTCACGGCGGACTCGATTAAAAATACTTTATGGGACTACGCCGAGAAAAATGGCAAAGGGGATGTGTTGTGGCCTATGCGCGTCGCTCTCACAGGTCAGGAAAAGTCGCCGGATCCGTTTGCCTGCACTTTCATTCTTGGTAAAAAAGAAACATTAACGCGAATCGAAAAAGCATGCGAACTTTTGGGTTAGTTGCGGCGTTGATTTTGACGATCGGTACGGTTATCGGTACGGTTTATGCGCAATCGCTGACCGATCTCCAATCGAAAATAGACCAACGCAACGCCGACATCCAAGCGTTGGAAAAAGAAATTGCCGGGTATCAGAAACAGATAAGCGACCTCGGCACGGAAGCCAACACGCTCGCGGCGACAATAAAGTCGCTCGACCTAACGCAGAAGAAGTTGCAGGCCGACATAAAAGTGACCGGAAGCAAGATCGCCGGCAAAAACGATGAGATACGCGGTTTGTCTTCGCAAATAGTAGACAAAGAAGAGACCATAACTGACGACAAAAGAATAATCTCTCACTCCCTCGCATTGCTTCAACAGACTGACCAGAAGTCATTGGTTGAGTTGCTTTTGAGCCGCGAATCGGTGTCGTCGGCATGGAGCGCCGTGGATGAGCTTGGTAACATTCAAGGCAACTTGATCAAAAGAATCAATGATTTGCGCGAAGTGAAAGCTGGACTCGAAACCAATAAGGCCGAGACGGAAAAAGCCAGGGTGGAATTGGAGAGGCTGAACAGGCAGTTGAAAGACCAGAGGCAGGTAGTCTTGAACACGCAAGACGATAAAAATGACTTGCTCAAGGAGACCAAGCAGTCGGAGACGCAATACAAAAAGGTGATGGCGCAAAGACAGGCGCAAAAAGAAGTTTTTGAGAGGGAAGTGCTTGAATTGGAATCGCAACTGAAACTCGATGTTAACCCTTCGAAATTGCCGCATACGGGCACTGGCGTATTGTCATGGCCTCTGGACAAGGTATCTATAACGCAACGCTTCGGTATCACGCCCTTTGCCACGGCTAATCCTCAAGTTTACGGCGGCAAAGGTCACAACGGCATCGACCTGCGCGCGTCCATCGGCACGCCGGTAAAAGCCGCGCTCTCCGGCACGGTCGTCGGTATCGGCGACACCGACCTTGTACGCGGTTGTTACTCTTATGGCAAATGGATCATGGTCGAGCATTCGAACGGTCTTTCGACTATATACGGCCACTTGTCGCTCCAGTCGGTCGCAAGAGGCCAATCCGTCTCGATTGGCCAGGTGATCGGTTACAGCGGCAATACTGGTTACACGACCGGTCCGCACCTGCACTTCACCGTGTACGCGACCGAAGGCGCGCGGATCAAGACGCTTTCGAGGGGCGAGAGCAAACATTGTACCGGTGCGACTATGCCGGTAGCCCCCTTCAAGGCCTACTTGAACCCGCTCTCTTATCTACCGCCCGAACCAAAATGACGCTGTTCGTGACAAAACAATCCACTTTCGTATTTACCGTATCTTTGAGATAATGGTGGTAATGAAAAATTCTCTGAACAGGGGAGGACTCCTGCGCACGATCGTCCTTATAGTCGCTCTCCTTATCGTTCTCGGCTACTTCGGCTTCAACATGCGCAACATCGTAGCGTCGCCAGTCGTGCACGACAACTTGATTTACGCCAAAGAATTGGTTGTGACAGGCTGGAACAATTACCTGAAGAGACCCTCGACCTACCTCTGGAACCAATTCTTCCATCCGTACATTAGGACTCCTTTCTTCGAGACCTTGGAGCGCATGAAGGACGGAGGACCCGCCGTGACTGTTGACCAGGTGCCTCAACTGCCGACTCCCGTCCCAACGGTCAACTAAAAGCGAAATCATCGGGGGATTGCTATCGCGGATTGACTCCCATGGATCAACTAGCCATAGTGTACCCAACATATATTGTGCGACATGGTATGTCTTGAATTATACCGAGGCAGTAACCACCAGTTCCGACTAAAACAAAAGACTCCCCTAGTCGGAGAGCCTCTTGTTTTTAGTTCGTAATCATCCGAGCCTGCACTCAATTCAAGGCCATTGTTCACTACTGCCGACCTTACTTCTTGGCAATATCACCCGACTGACCCCAACACTTTCGGGACAACTTCCAAGGATCGGTTCCGAACTTGTCGTGGAGGTATTTGCCGAAGGCAATATTACCCTCCACCGTGTAAATGTCGTAACCTTTCTCCACCGCGTCCTCGGCGTGGAACCGCTCGTTGATTTGCATCAGCCCCACATCCTTACTGTTGACGCGGCCGCGCACGACGGTGCCGTCAGGGTTGAATTGCTTGAAGCGTGATTCGCACCATGCGATTTCAACCAGGATCGGATCGTCGGCGAACTCTTTCCTAAGATAAGCCTCGATTTCAGCCGGCTCTTTCAAGGGACGTACTGCCATAGTAGTCGTTGCTTTGGACTCAGACCCGCTCGCCTGCATGACGGCCGAATTCACAGCCGCAACTTGGGCGTTTGCGTGTCCCGAGCCGTACAAGGACGACATCAAGAACATCACTCCGGTTGAGAATTCGATCATAATTAAAAAACGAGCCTTGCAAGCATGGTGCTCACTCTAGCTCATTTGTACCGTTATGTTTAGCATCTCTCACCTAAAAAGTCAATACCCCCTGTGCCGTAAAACGGCTCTGTTGAGCCATATTTAACACCTAAAATACCCTTATTTCTAGCCATATATCTCCCCTTGCATGAAAAAACGCCTTATGTTAAGCTGTTTTTACTATGGCACACAGGAAAGCGGAAGGATCAACCAAAAACGGTCGCGATTCAAACCCAAAATATCTGGGCGTGAAGATCAATCACGGCCAAGGCATCATGACCGGCCAAATAATCGTCCGCCAGCGCGGCACAACCGTGCTTCCGGGTAGGAATGTTGGCATGGGCAAGGATCATACCCTGTTCGCTCTCAGGGACGGCACTGTGAATTTTGGCACGAAAAGGAAGACCTCGTATAATAACGATATTGAGAGGAAGAAGATCGTAAAAGTGATCTAAGCGTTCTCAATAACCACCTTAAACTTGGCGGACTTATCTACCGTTTTTACTTCTATAGTGTGTTCCCCAACCTCTTTGATCGGGTGCTCCATTTGAATGGACGACGGATCGATTGAAAGTTGTGTTTGCTTCAAGAGTTCCGCGGCTATCTCTTCCCTGTGCAAACCTGCAAACAGGTGGCCTTTTTCGTTCGCTTTGCCGGTTATATTCAAGGTAATGCCATCAAGATCGCCGATATTCTTGGCCAGCAAGTCTTCCTGCACCTTCCTCTCCCCTTCCGACTTCGCTTTTTCCAATTCAAAGCGCTTCACCGCGTCCGGAGTTGCCGCTACCGCCAATCCTTTCGGGATCAGGAAATTGATCGCGTGACCGGAATTCACTTCTTTTATGTCGAATCGTTTGCCTACCTTTGCGATGTCTTTGAGTAGTATGATTTTCATGATTTTATTTTACAACCAGTGAACTTGCGATTTTAAAAATTCTCGCGTGGCTCGCAAAAATCCGAATACCACTAAGGCAACCGAGAATTTTAAAAATCACAAGTTTACTGGTTGCTTGTTAATAATTCAATCGCCTTCTCCATGATCGGATCCTTGCCGTCCTTCGTATTTTCTTCCGAGAGCTCCACCGGATAATCCGGCTCGAGTCGATTCTCCGATAGATTGTGTCCGTCAGGCGTCAACCAGCGCGCGATCGTGACTTTCAAGGAAGTGTCGTCGGTAATCGGCACCAATTCCTGGACGGAACCCTTACCGAAAGTCTTCACGCCGACAAGCTTGGCAATGTCATGCTCCTTTAGTGCGCCCGCCAAAATCTCCGAGGCCGACGCCGAACCGCCGTCAACCAAAATGAGCATCTTCAAATTCTTGGTAAAAATATTGTAACCCTTGCTCTTGTAGATCTTCGGCTCGGCGTTCTTGCCAAAATCTTCCGTGACGACCGTGGCACCGGCAGGCAGGAACCATGAAGCCATGTCCCAAGCGGCATCTAGGTAGCCGCCCGGATTGCCACGCAAATCTAAGATAAGCTTGGTGTTGCCGGAAATGATGAATTCACGCAGGGCGTTCCGGAAAAGGTTTGGCGCCTGTGCCGTGAAGCTGTATAGGCGGATGACGAATATGCCGCCGGGTTTGGTGCTCGTGTCGATCGTTGGAATATTTATAACATCGCGGGTTATCGCTTTCTCTACCGGTTTGGCGGCTCCTTGGGGCAGGAATAGGATCTTGACGACGGTACCCTTTGGGCCGCGTATCAACTTCACAGCCTCATCTGTTGCCATATCTATAGTGCCTTTATCGTCTATCTTCAAGATGAAGTCGCCGACCTTGACCCCTGCTCTGTCGGCCGGACTACCTTTGATGGGCGCTACGACTTGCAACTGCTTGTTCTTGATGCCTATCTCCATGCCGACGCCCTGGAAGTCGCCGGAAATGTCTTCTTTGAACATTTTGTCTTCGACCGGCGGGAAAAAGACGGTGTAAGGGTCGTCGTACGACGAAGCAAGGCCGCCAATGGAACCCCAGATCTTCTCGTCAGCGGTCGTACTGGCGGCACCGACGAACTTTTCGTCGAGTATCTGCCAAGCTTTCCAGAAGGCCGCGAATTGGTCCTGGCTTACCTGTTCCAGATCCGTGAGTTTGGTATTGGCTATCGCCGCCGGCGACCTCCCCTCTCCTATTCCGAGGCCGATCAGGAAGGTAGCGCCAAGCGCGATTATGACCGTAACGAATGTTGCGGTTTTGTTCGAGGAGTTCATTGAGGGGTATTATTGCATATAGATTTGGAGCCGTCTATAATATCCCCATGACAACCACCCACAACTATCGCGGCCTCGTCTGGATCGACCTCGAATCTCCCGACGACAATGAAATCTCCGGATTGGTACGGCGTTACGGACTGCACCCATTGGTTGGAGAGGAACTCAAAAGCTCTTCTTCTCTGGCGAAGATAGATTTTTACCCGGACTATGTTCTCGTCGTACTCACCCTGCCCGTGCGCGAGAAGAACGGCGACGGCTACGAGGTGGCGGATCGAGAGGTGGATTTTGTCGTAGGCAAGAATTTTCTCATCACTTCTCGCTTCGACACCATAGAGCAGCTTGAGTATTTCGCGAAAATATTCGAGGCCAATTCCATTCTAGGCAAAGACGAAAAGATCGAACACGCCGGGCACCTCTTCTACTACATGATGAAGAAGATATACGGCGGAATGTTCGATGACCTCGAAAACATCCGCGACTCCCTCATCGGCGCCGAGACCAAGATTTTCCGCGGCGATGAGCATCGGATGGTGCGCACACTCTCAAACCTTAGTCGCGAACTCATAGACTTCAAGCAAACGGCGCGCATCCATCGCGACATCTGGGACGCGTTTCTCGCACATGACGACCATGAATTGTTCGGCCGCGAATTTACCCCATACCTTCATGACTTGCGCGACCAATTCAACCGCGTGCACGAGCTCATAAGCAATTGCCGTGAATTGCTCGCTGATTTGCGCGAGACCAACGATTCACTCTTGAATACGAAGCAGAACGAAGTCATCAAGATGCTCACGCTGACCGCGTTCATCTTTTACCCACTCTCCTTCATCGCTGCCCTCTTTACCATCCCCGCCGCCAGAGTGCCGTTCATCGGAGGCGCACAGGGGTGGAACGGCATATTCATTTTCATGATCTTGCTCACCGCGGCAATCTGGGTGGTATTCAAGCGCAAGAAATGGCTGTGATAAAAATCTACAACACTCTCTCGAGAGAAAAAGAGATCTTCAAGCCCATAAAAACTGGCACGGTCGGCATGTATCATTGTGGACCGACGGTTTACGACACGCCACACATCGGTAATTACCGCACTTTTGTCATGAATGATTTGTTGCGCAGAACATTCGAATATTTCGGCTATAAAGTTGATCAGGTTATGAATATTACCGATGTGGACGACAAAACTATTCGAAAAAGCCGCGAGCAAGGGGTGTCGCTCAAGGAAGTGACGGAAAAATACGAGAAGATGTTCTTGGACGGATTGAAGTTGTTAAACATTTTAACCCCGACGCGATTGATCAAGGCAACTGACAGCATTCAAGACATGATTGGGTTGATTGAGAGCTTAATCGCCAAAGGATTCGCTTACATTGCTAACGATGGTGTCTATATGAGTATAGATAAAGTCAAAGACTACGGACGGTTGGCCGGCATTAATGGTACTGAGGTCCGATCTCAATACCAAGATCGGATCTCGGGAACGAGAGAGCGCATCGCCAACGACGAATACGATAAAGAAAACCCGAAGGATTTCGCTTTGTGGAAATTCAAGATGCCGGAAGACGGGGACAATTCATGGCAGGCTCCATTCGGCGAAGGTAGGCCAGGATGGCATATAGAGTGTTCGGCGATGGCGATAAAAGCGCTAGGGTCTACAATTGACATACATACAGGCGGCGCAGACTTGATCTTTCCCCATCACACGAACGAAATCGCGCAATCAGAATGCGCCACTGGTCAAAAGTTTGCTAATTACTGGATGCACGGCGGCTTTATGACGATAAGAGATGACAAGATGTCAAAGTCAAAGGACAACATTGTTAAGTTTGAAGATCTGGCAAATAAGTCACTCACTCCCATTGCTTACCGCTACTGGCTCCTTACCGCCCATTACCGCTCTCCTGTCAATTTCTCGTTTGAGGCCTTGGAGGCAGCTCAAAATGCTCTTTCCAAGCTTATTTCAGCGGTTAGTAGCTATCCGGACGGTGGAATGGTCATAGAGGCCTATAAAAGCCGTTTTGAGGCCTATGTAGGGGACGATATCGACATGCCAAAGGCCGTCGCGCTAGCTTGGGAACTTGTGAAAGACGACGGTCAAACTCCTGCCAATAAGAAAGTGACTCTCTTGGATTTTGATCGCGTTTTTGGCTTGAATTTGAGAGCGGCCGAAGTGACCAAGAAAGAGATTCCCGCGGAAGTCACTGCACTGGCCGAAGCGCGGGAAAAGGCGCGCAAAGCGAAAGACTGGTCAAGAGCGGACGAGTTGCGTGCCGAGATTGAAAACAAGGGGTTCAAGATTCGCGACACGGACACGGGTTTTGAGTTGCAGTGAAAA
>CAYHFU010000002.1:0-17153 GCA_964355985.1 uncultured Candidatus Saccharibacteria bacterium
CGGCACGGTCGCGGCGCAAGCGATCGGCGAGCCGGGTACTCAGCTCACCATGCGCACCTTCCACGCCGGCGGCACGGCTTCCCAGGGCGGAGACATTACCGCCGGTTTGCCGCGCGTAGAGGAAATCTTCGAAAAGCGCCGACCCAAGACACCGGCCGTGGTCGCTACGGTTGACGGGGTAGTCACGGAGGTCAAAGACATGGGCAAGGAGAAACTTATTCACGTCTTGCCGGAAATAGATGGTCAAGGCAAGAAGAAGCCGAGCGAGATTGAATATGTCTTCCCGTATCGCCGCACGACTCTCGTCCGTATGGGCGATCGGGTCAAGAAAGGTGAACTCCTCACCGACGGATCGGCTGACATAGAAGAAGTTTTCGAATACGGCGGCGAAGAACGCGCCAAGGACTATGTCATCACTGAGGTCGGCAAGATTTACGAACTACAAGGCGAGACGGTTTCGCGCAAACACATTGAAATTATCGTAAAGCAAATGTTCTCACGCCGCCGCGTCGTCACGGCCGGAGACACGAACTTGACGGAAGGTATGATCGTCGACGACATTCGTCTCACTGCCGAGAATGCTGCGGTCAAGGCGAAAGGCGGCGAAACGGCAAAAGCGAAAATGGTCGTTATGGGCATCACCGAAACCTCGCTTACGCGCCAGAGCTTCCTCTCGGCCGCTTCATTCCAGCACACCACGCGCGTCCTCATAGCAAACGCGGTCCGCGCGGCGGAAGACGATCTCACAGGTCTCATGGAAAATGTCATCATTGGTAGACTGGTCCCTGCCGGTTCCGGTTTTGAAGGCTCGCCCAAGCATGAGTTGGTGAAGGGGGCGGCGGAGAAGGAACCTGTCCTTGAAGAGTAAGAAGGTAAGTTATTCAATAATTTTAACCCCGCCGACTTTGTCTGGCGGGGATTATTGATATATGATGAAAGTCAATGAACCGCTCCACCATCGAAGAGATCAAAGCCCGATTGCCGATAGAAGGAGTCGTCGGCTCTTATGTCAAACTCGAAAAGGCCGGCAAATCATTCAAGGCAAAATGTCCCTTCCACAACGAGAAGAGCGCCTCTTTCTTCGTCTCGCCCGACCGCGGCGGATATTATTGTTTCGGTTGCGGTGCCAAAGGCGATATCTTCAGTTTTGTTGAGCAGTTTGAGGGGCTCGATTTCCGCGGCGCGTTGAAGATTCTAGCCGATAAAGCCGGCGTGCCGCTCGTCTTTGACAAAAAAGCCGACGGCGAACGCGACCGCATGCTCGGAGCCATGGAGGAAGCCGCCAAGTATTTTGAGTTGCAGCTCGAGAATTCAAAAGATGCGCGGGAGTATGTGAAAGGTCGAGGAATTTCCGACGCAACCCGCAAAACATTTCGCATCGGTCGGGCTCCAGAAGGTTGGCAAAATCTTTCTGTTTATTTGAATGGTAAGGGATACAATGATGCGATTCTTGATAAGGTTGGATTGATCAAGAAAAAGGAAGAAGGCGGCAATGGGTACTATGACAGATTTCGCGGTCGCGTCATGTTTCCAATCACTGATTCAAGCGGGCGTGTGATTGCGTTTTCGGGACGAATATTGAAAGACGATGGCAAGTCCGCCAAGTACTTGAACAGTCCCGACACCACGCTCTACGACAAATCCATGGTCCTCTACGGCCTAGACAAAGCCAAGAGTGAAATCCGCCGTTTGAATTATTCCATCCTAGTTGAGGGTCAGATGGATCTCGTCATGTCCCACCAAGCAGGCATCAAGAATACGGTGGCCGCTTCTGGCACCGCGCTCGGCGACGAGGCCTTCAATGAGAGCGGGGTAATCAGCAACCTTGGTCTGGTAAGGCGACTCTCGTCGAATACGATCATCGCCTTCGACTCCGACGCCGCCGGCAGGAAAGCCGCCATGAGAGCCGCGGGTATCGCGCTTTCGCTTGGAATGGATGTCAAAATAGCCGACATTGTCGGAGGCAAAGATCCCGCCGATCTCGTCAAAGACAATGTCGAGAATTGGAAAGCGGTTTTGCGCGCCGCCAAACCAGTCGTCGAATTTGAGCTCGACAATACTCTGCGCGATACGACCGACCCACGCAAACAACCGAAGGCAATACAGGATCGCGTATTGCCGTTATTGGCAAGAATGGAAAGTGGCGGTGATCAATCGTATTTCGTGCAAATGATAGCGGACAGGGCGAAAATTCCCGCTGATATTGTTTGGCAAGATTTGAGGATAGTCGAGACGCGGGTCAAAAAGAATGAATTACCAAGTAACGGTTCACCGAATTCATCAACTTCCAATTCGTCCTCATCAGCCGCTTCTCGATCTGTGCGCACGAGCAGTGAACAAGGGAAGAGAATTGACCTCGTTGAAAGACGGCTTTTTGGACTTTTGCATCTTATGGAAAAGGAAGCCGTTTCCGAAGTCGCCGAATTCAAGAAGCAATTGGAGCAGCTCACCGGCGATTCGTACGAGGCGCGCAAGGGTAAAGCAGGGGAAATCGTAAGCGATCTCGCCTTTGAAGCTGAAGCGTTCTTTGGTAACGATCACAAAGATTGGTCCCATCACATGCGTGAACTCCTTGCCAATTTTGAGGCGGATCTTTTGAACGAAGAATTGATTCAAGCCATGCAGGAATTGAGGACGGCCGAAAAAGACGGCAACAGGGAACTCTTGGCGGAACTGGCGAAAAAGTGTCAGGCGCTTTCTGTCCGCAAGGCGGAAATCGGAAGGAGACGCAAATAGGTGACGGGGTGCTTTCGCGCGATCGCAATACTTGGACTAAAGGCTTTTCGGCATTATAATACCTTTATGGGAATTTTCTCTTCTCTCTTCAAAAAAGAGGCGAGCGTGCTTGGGATCGACATCGGCGCTTCGGCCATCAAGGTCGTGCAGGTCAAGAAAAAGCGCGGTCGGGCGGTATTGGAAACTTACGGGGAACTGGCGCTAGGACCCTATGCCGGCGTTGAGATCGGCCGCGCCACGAACCTGCCTACGGAAAAGATCGTCGAAGCGATCAAGGACATCTTGCGTGAAGCCAAGACGACGACGGTATTTTGCGGTTCCGCTCTGCCGTTGTCGTCCAGTCTGCTCGCTTTCATCACCGTGCCGCCGGTGCCGGACAAACAGATGGGCGATGTGATCGCGCTCGAAGCGCGCAAATACATTCCGGTGCCTTTGAACGAGGTCATGTTGGATTATTCTGTCATACCGCGCGAAGAAACTTACGCCTCAGAAGACGAAACTACGGTTACCGAGAAAAACGGCAAAGATGTGTTGGTGGTGGCGATACACAACGAATATGTGAACTCTTACCAGTCGATCATGGCGGGAAGCGGGCTCAACCCTAGTTTCTACGAGATCGAAATTTTCAGTTCGATCCGCGCGGTTACGGATCAAGGACTGGGCGTCTCGATGATCATCGATTTTGGCGCGCGCGCGACCAAGCTATATCTGGTCGAACGCGGCATATTGCGTGCCTCGCACATCATCAACCGCGGCAGTCAGGACATCACTTTGGCTTTGTCGAAGGCGCTTTCGATTTCGATCTCCGAGGCCGAGAATTTGAAGCGAGTCCACGGATTGAAGGGCGGTCCCGAATACAAGGAGATGACGGAGATCATCACGGTCAATCTAGACTATATATTCTACGAAGCGAACGCGACTCTCTTGAATTATCAAAAGAAGTACGGCAAGAATGTGGGAAAGGTGATATTGACCGGCGGCGGCGTGCTCCTCAAAGGTTTTACTGATTTGGCGCGGATAGGGTTCCAGACGGAAGTGATTTACGCCAATCCGTTCGGCAAACTGGAGACGCCCGCGTTCCTGGCGGAAGAATTCGCCCGTGCCGGCCCCGAATTTGCCGTCGCGGTCGGGGTCGCACTGCGGAGGTTGTCGGAGTTGGAGTAACTTTCGCGTTATTCACAGCATCTCGATTCGCATCGTGATACAATTAGTCAAGCATGGAAACTAGGTTTCAAACTTCATTCATACCCAAGAAACCGTTACCGTCGGTAGGCGGCGGGGCGAGCATGGGAATAGGCGGAGCCATGGCGCCGCAGAGGAAACCGAGACGGTCGAACAGCATGTTCCTCAATCTTGCGGTAATGCTGTTCATCGCGTCTTTGGCCGCAGGAGGAGGAGTCTACGGCTGGAAGAGCGTGGCCATGTCCAGGCAACAGGCATTGCAAGATCAATTGGCCGAAAAGCAAAAACAATTCAACCCCGACCTAATCGAAGAACTAAAGCGCGTCAACATAAAGATCGACGCCGGGAATCAAATCCTCAGAAGTCATCTGGCGTTGTCAAATGTGTTCGATGTTATTGGGAGATTGACCATAGACAGGGTGCGTTTTACCAGCTTGGATTTGACGGCGCCCGCCGAAGGTTCCGGCGATATCAAGGTCTCGATGAGGGGATACGGTGCGGGACTTTCGGCCGTCGCTTATCAGTCCGATGTACTCGGACAACTGGAACAATACGGCTTGCGCAAGATCGTCAAAAATCCGATAATCGCGAATCCGTCCCAGGGAGAAAACGGCATGATCTCGTTCGACTTCTCCGCCTCGATCGACCCGTCGAGCTTGAATTATTCGAGTGACCTCCAAACAGTCGGAGGATCGTCAGACGGATCGTCCACTGAACAAACGCAATGAATAAAAATGTTACAGGCGCAATATTGCTAGTACTCGCCGTTGGAGTCTACTTGACTTGGACGCGCGACAAATGGGTCGAAGTCAAAGCTGTTCAAGCGGTTAACGGCCAGTATTCCGAGGCTATAGAGAATGCGAACAGATTGATTCGCGTACGCGACGAAGTTTTGGCAAAATACAACGCCATAACGGTCGCCGATCAAGATCGACTGGACAAGATGCTACCGAACACGGTAGACAACATCAGGCTCATAATAGATCTGAACAGCGTGGCCGGTCGCCGCGGCGTAAATCTTTCCAATGTCAAAGCGTCGGCTTCATCAGAGGCAAGCGCCATGAACGAAGCGGGAACGGCGTCGTACGCTTCGGCCGATTCCGGCGCTATACCGACTCCCGTGTTGGACACGGTCAATATAAGTTTCAGCGTGAGCGCGCCATACCGCGAATTCGTTGCCTTTATGCGCGATCTCGAAGCCAACTTGCGCGTCATGGATCTAACCCATCTCTCGGTTGCGGTCGGGGAAAGTGGAACTTACGATTTTGGGGTTGAGCTCAAGACTTATTGGTTGCGCCAACAATAGAATAAGATGAAAAAACCATCGTCAATGAAAAACTGGATTACCGTCGCGATCGTGATCGTTGTCGCCGCAACCGTCTATTTCATGTTCTTCGCCGGCGCGCCGGACGCTTCCGACCAGAGTTTGCTTCAATCATCTCCCGAAGGGGTTGCCGTCGGCGCGCAGGTACTCGGACTTTTGAATCAGATACAGTCGCTCCAGATAGACGATTCTTTCTTCACGGGCGCGGCATACAATTCGCTTCAGGATTATTCGGTGGCTATACCGCCTTTACCCGTCGGCCGTGAAAATCCGTTCGCCCCAATCTGATGTCAGTCCTTGATATTCTTTCAGAGAAAAAGCTGATAAACAAAGATGACGCGCGCGAAGTCAGAAAACAGACTTCGAGCGGCGTTTCCCTGGATGACGCGCTTCTTGCGCGCGGCGTGAAGACGGAGGCGATCATGGCGGCGCGGGGAGAATTTTTGAACATGCCGGTTCGGACGGTTTCGGAAACCTCCATACCGTTCGAAGTGCTGGACTACATACCGGAAGAGTCGGCGGCGCACTACCGTTTCGCGCCGATCGGTATGAAGGAGGGAGTACTTGAGGTCGGCGTAGTCGATCCGGACAATATGGAGGCGCGTGACGCTCTCAACTTCCTGGCGGCCAAGAACAACATACCCTATAAGATATTCCTGATAACGCAGGATGATCTCAACAAAGTACTAGAATCTTACAAAGGACTTACCGGCGAAGTGTCGAAAGCGCTTTCGGAGCTTGAGTCCGAACTTTCAACCGAGACGGAAGCGGTCGCCCAGCCGACCGAGAAACAAGCCAAGGCCGCCGCCGGCGGTGAGACTCTGATCATCGAAGACGCGCCGGTCGTGAAGATAGTGGCGACCGTTGTGCGCTATGCCGTCGAAGGCGAGGCGTCTGATGTGCATATTGAGCATGTGCGCGACAAAGTGCGCGTCAGATTCCGCGTCGACGGCATCTTGAACACTTCGCTCGTCTTGCCGCCGCAGGTGCATTCGGCCGTGGTGGCGAGGATCAAGGTATTGTCGAACATGCGCTTGGATGAGAAGAGAAAGCCGCAAGACGGCAGATTTTCGGCGAGGATTGACGGCCGACGCATAGACTTCCGCGTCTCGACTTTCCCGGCTTACTACGGTGAAAAAGTTGTGATGCGCATATTGGACCAAGCCAAGGGCATCCGTACCCTCGACGATCTTGGAATGACGAAAGAGAATCTTTCAATTTTCCGAAACGCCATCGGGAAGCCCTACGGCCTCATCCTGATCACCGGCCCGACCGGTTCCGGAAAATCAACAACTTTGTATTCGGTGCTCTCGGAGATAGACCGTGAAAGCTACAATGTGCTCTCGCTCGAAGACCCAGTCGAATATCAGGTGGAAGGCGTGAGCCAGTCGCAAGTGAGGCCGGAGATTGGGTACGATTTTTCGACCGGTTTGAGGACGACTCTGCGCCAAGATCCGGACATTATCATGGTGGGTGAAATCCGCGACAAAGAAACGGCGCAACTCGCCGTACAGGCGGCTCTTACCGGCCACTTGGTTTTGTCTACACTGCACACCAACAGCGCCGCCGGAGCCATCCCGCGTCTGATAGACATGGGGGTTGATCCGTTCCTGATCGCGCCGACTTTGGTCTTGGCCGTAGCTCAAAGGCTCGTCTCGTTGGCGGTAGGCGGGGAAGAAGTACCGGTCGAAGGAAGCGTCAAAGCCATGATAGACCGCCAGTTCGCCGATCTCCCGGCCCAATTCAAAGGGAAGATACCTTTTTCGGACAAAGTGCTCAAGCTGAAGCCGACGGATGAATGTCCCAAAGGCACTCGTGGCCGCATGGCGGTATTCGAGATGTTTCCGATGGACAAGGATGTGGAGCGGATGATCTTGAAAAGTCCGACGGAGCTTGAGATTACGCAGCTTTTGCGATCCAAAGGCACGCTTACCATGAAGGAGGACGCGATCATCAAGGCGTTCGAGAGGAAGATAGCGTTCGAGGAAGTGAACAAGTTGTGAGACGCCTGTGGCTGGGACGCATGGTTATTCACAGTCTACATGTTGCTGTTGTGGTAAAATCAATCCATGACCGACCAAACCACTCCCGTATCCAAGGTCGCTCCAATCCAGTCCCCAGTTTCTTCGGGGAAGAAAATACTCTTCATAGACGACGACAAATTCCTGCTCGACATGTACGCCGTGAAGTTCAGGAAGGCCGGTTACGACATCAAAGCGGCCGACTCCACGAACGCGGCCTTGAAGATTCTCCACGATGGATGGCAACCGGACGCCATACTTGCCGACATAGTCATGCCTGAGATGGACGGCCTTGAATTTGTCGCGGCGGTGCGCAAGGAAAAGCTCGCGCCGAATGCCGCTATCGTCATGCTCTCTAACCAAGGCGCTTCCGAAGACCTCGAGCGCGCCAAGGCATTGAATGTGACCAGTTACATAGTGAAGGCGACGACCATACCGTCGGACGTATTGAAGGAGGTTGAGAGGATATTCGCGAACGGAAAAAATTAAAAATGAAAAAGTGAAGCGCAACTACAGTGGACTACAAAAAAGAAATTGAAAGTTTGGTGGACTTGATCCTGAAGGAGGGGGCTTCGGATTTGCACCTTTCGTCCGGCAGGCCGCCGATCATACGGTCGGCCGGCAACCTCATACCACTCGTTAGGAAAGCGGCACTCACCGAAAACGACATGAAGGGATTTCTCAAAGTATTCCTGACGCCCGACAACGAAGAATTGCTCCAAAAAGACAAGGATGTGGACTTTTCCTACGGCCTTGCTCACGCGCGTTTCCGCGGCAACGCATATTACCACCAAGGAGAACTTTCGACAGCTTTGAGACTCATACCGAAAGCCATTCGAACGCTTTCCGAATTGAACTTACCCCCAATCCTCGAATCTTTTACCAGAAGATCCCAAGGATTTTTCCTTGTAGTCGGTCCCATAGGGCAAGGCAAGACGACGACACTCGCAACTTTGATAGAAATGATCAATCAATCCAGGACCGAGCATATTCTAACTATCGAAGATCCGATCGAATACCTCTTTGAGTCCAAGAGATCAATCGTGGATCAAAGGGAAGTGCGTCTCGACACGCCCGACTTCAAGAACGCACTCGTCGCTATGTTCCGCGAAGACATAGATGTCTGTATGGTCGGTGAAATGCGCGACACCGAGACCATGGCCACCGCTGTGACCGCCGCCGAGACAGGACACCTCGTCTTTTCAACTCTGCATACCAACAACGCCTCCCAGACAATCAATCGCATCATCGACTCTTTCCCATCTTCCCAACAAGACCAGATAAGGGTGCAATTGGCGGGCTCGCTCACCGGCATCTTTTCGCAACGGCTTTTGCCCAGAATTTCGGGCGGACTCATTCCGTCCTATGAATTATTGATAAACAACACCGCAGTCGCCAATCTCATCCGAGAAAAACGCATTCACGAAATCCAGACCGTCATCGAAACCGGCTCCCAAGAAGGCATGATCGACATGAACCGCTCGCTCGCCGAACTTGTCCGCTCCGGCGAGATCACCGTCGAAAGCGCGTATCTGAATTCAATCAATCCAAAGACGCTTGAACGAATGTTATAAATTATGCTATTTAATTATTCCGCGGTAGACCAGACCGGAGCCAAGAAGGAAGGCGGCATAGATGCCGTCAATGTCGACATCGCCATCGCCTCCTTGCAGAGGAGAGGACTGGTAGTCACGAACATAAGGGAGGCCGAAACGTCAGACGGATTCCTGTCCAAAAATATCGCAATATTCGACCGCGTCTCCATGAAGGATGTGGTCATACTCTCGCGTCAGCTCTCGACCCTCTTTGAAGCCCAAGTCTCGGCTCTGCGTATATTCCGCTTACTCGCGGCCGAGACGGAGAATATGACTCTTGCAAAGAAGTTGACGACCATAGCCGACGACCTCCAGAGCGGCAACTCGATATCGGCGTCACTCTCGAAGCACCCGAAAGTCTTTTCGGAATTCTATGTCTCAATGGTCAAAGCCGGCGAAGAGTCGGGCAAACTCGATGAAACATTCCTCTACTTGGCCGACTATCTCGACCGCTCCTACGAATTGCAGTCGAAAGTCAAAGGCGCGCTCATATACCCGGCGTTCGTGGTGGTGACTTTCATCACGGTGATGATACTCATGTTCACGATGGTGATACCGAAGATCAGCGGCATTTTGGTAGAGTCGGGCGCGGAAATACCGGTATATACCAAGGTGATACTCGGCATGAGCAACTTCCTGGTCTCATACGGCTTCGTTATCTTGGCTGTCCTTATTGTCGCCGGCTTCTTTGGCATTCGATCGATCCGCACGCCGACAGGGAAGTTCGCTTTTGATCGCTTCAAGCTCGGCATACCCTACATAAGCGGCCTTTTCCGCAAGCTCTATCTGGCGCGTCTCTCGGATAACATGTCGACGATGCTTTCCTCGGGCATTCCGATGGTTCGTTCCCTGGAATTGACCTCGAATGTGATCAACAACCAAGTCTACCGGAGTATACTCTCCGAAGCGGCCGAAGCGGTCAAAGGCGGCAAGACGATGTCCGAAGCGCTCTCCGTTGACTCCCAAGCGATTCCCGGTATCATGACCCAGATGATGAAGGTAGGTGAAGAATCGGGCGAACTAGGCAAGATATTGAAGACTGTCGCCAAATTCTACGCCCGCGAAGTAACGACTGCCATTGACTCACTCGTATCTCTGATCGAACCGGCCATGATCGTTTTGTTGGGCGGCGGCGTAGCTATTCTTCTAGCTTCAGTGTTGGTTCCGATCTACAACATAGCTTCTGCGCAATAAAGACGTTATCCCCACCCCCTACTTGTCGCATTTCCCTTTGTTTTTGCTATAATTAACCCCGAACAACCTTATTTATGAAGGTCTGTGTCGAACTATTATAAGTATTATTAACGGTTAGTTTTAGTATTAACTTAAAATGAAAAAATACAATAAAGGTTTCACCTTGATCGAGCTCCTCGTCGTCATCGCCATCATTGGTATCTTGTCGTCAGTCGTGTTGGTGAGCTTGAATAGTGCCAGGAATAAGGGCAAGGATGCGAGGGTCATCTCTAGTGTAAATCAAATCAGGACATTGGCCGAAGCAGGCTACACCAACGGTTTGTATCTTGATCTTAATGGTGATGGTGACGCAGTCTTTGCTGAAACGGTTGCTGGTGCCGTAAACGGTACTGGACCAAATAATGCAGCTATCGTTCAGCTTGTAACAGACACTACTCAAAATGGTGGTACTATGAGTTACATGGTTACGGAAAATAGCACTTCAAATGTCGGTGTACCTGCTTTCGCGGTGTACGGCGGTCTTCCAAGTTCCGGAGCAGCTCCTACAAGATGGTTCTGTATAGATTCTACAGGCAAGACAAATCAGGCAAATGCGGATAATACAGGTGTGACTTGTGACTAGTTCTTAAATCTATGTAGAATTAAGAACCCCCACCACCCCCCAAGGGTGGTGGGTTTGCGTTTGGGGCCGTTACTCGTTCTCGGGTGGCAAGATTGGGGGTTTGCGGAAACCGAAGGGCTCTTTGGGTTTTTGCTTTTCGATAGTCAGGTATTTCAGAACTTTGAATATTTCCAGGATCTGCGAATCGTATTTCTTCTCCAATAGCTCCAATTTCTCCGCCAATTTTCTGTTGGTTGAAAGTATTTCCCGCAATCTGCCAAAAGTTCTGATCACCTGAATGTTCACTTGGACGGCCTTCTTACTGTTGAGAACGCTCGACAACATGGCGACACCTTGCTCAGTGAACGCGTACGGCATGTAACGCAAACCTCCCCAACTTGAGGTCGCAAATTGCGACCTCAAGTTTTCGTATTCTTCCGTCGTTAGACGGAACATAAAATCTTCGGGAAAACGCTCTCGATTGCGTCTTACCTGCTCGTTCAATCTCTTTGTCGTAACGCCGTAAAGTACGGATAAATCCATGCCCAACATGACCCTTTTTCCTCGTATGACGAAAATACGCTCGACGATCCGTTCGTATGGGATTGTTATCAATGACTGCGATTTCATGCCGCATATGGTATCACATTTTATGATGCATCGGACTTAAGATCACAATCTGTTACCTTGAAGGTAGCATCGTAACTTGCTCTGCCAGTCTTGCATATCAAGATTCGGTTGTGGATAGCGCGCGTTCCATTCATGGTACAATAAAGGCGTGAAAAGAGAGCAAGACAACAGTAGTAACAACCGCGCGTTTACGCTCGTCGAACTCATGGTGGTGATCGCCATCATCGCCATATTGACGGGGATCACCGTCACCAGTCTCTCCGGATCCAAGTCAAAAGCAAGAGATGCCAAGAGGATTTCTGATTTAGGACATATACAACTGTCGTTGGAGCTGTCTTTTGACAAAAATAAACAGTATCCATCGACTCTTGACGGTCTGAGGCCGACATACATTACTACGGTACCGACTCCGCCATCAAGTCAGTTAAATCAAAGCAGTTATGATTATTCCCCGACTGGTTCTCCGTTGAATGACTATGTACTCCATATAGAGCTTGAAAATTACAGCGAAATGTTGAAAGACGACATTGACGACGACTCGAATTGCGGTGTTGCAAATAATGGAGAAAATGATGGCGAGCGAGATTACTGCCTCGGGCCGAAATAGTGGTGATGAACACGCTTTCACTGATACTTTCCTTCATACTCGGCGCCGTTATCGGTAGTTTTTTGAATGTGGTTTCGATCCGTTACAAGACGGGGAAGAGTATCGGCGGCAGGTCGGCATGCATGACTTGCGGCAAAACCCTTGAGTGGCTAGAATTGATTCCATTGTTGAGTTTCTTCATGCAGAAAGGCGCGTGCAGGAAGTGTAAGGCGAAGATTTCTTGGCAATACCCGCTAGTCGAATTCTTGGCAGGCGCTTTGTTTGTTTTGATTTTCTTCAAATTCACGCCGACTTCTTATTTGTCCGGCGTAACGACGCTCATCCAAGTATTCGCCGCCTGCCTCCTATTGGTAATCGTCGTTCACGACATCAAACACAAGATAATTCCAGACTCTTTCGTCTTTACATTCGACATGTTGGCTCTGTTGTCTCTGTTCGTCGGCGGAACTTCGTGGTGGCATGTACCAAATTACGAAAGCTTAATCGCCGGACCGCTCCTGGCCGTGCCGTTCGCCCTTATTTGGGTCGTCTCCAGAGGACGGTGGATGGGCCTGGGCGACGCGAAACTGGTGCTTGGCATCGGTTGGCTCTTGGGAGTTAATGCCGGAATAAACGCGGTTATCTTGTCTTTTTGGATAGGTGCGATCGTCTCCGTCGTTTGGCTATTCTCGGCCTACAAACGGTTCAAGCCCAAGACGGAGATTCCTTTTGGGCCGTATCTCATCCTTGGAATGTATCTAGTGCTCATATTCGGGATTCAAGTGATTGACATTGGGCTGGTGAGGCAGATATTCGTGAGTTTTCTGTAAAATGCGAATAAAAACTGTGTATTTTGTGGCTTAGATGAAGCAGTTTTTAACAAAATCAAAATAAGTCAAGTATACTTGACTTATTTATTAGATTTTGCTAAGGTATACTTTACTAATAACATGGACACTGTAAAAGCAGAAAAAATAAAAAATGTCATATCTTTCTGGAAAAACGAAGCGTTGGATGACGCGCTATTTTCCAGAGATATCGTTTCTCGGATAGATTTGGACAGCCCGGAAGTCATTGACCTAATCGGGGTTAGGAGATCTGGGAAATCATCCGCGTTGAAGCTCATTGCACGCGGCTTGCCAGATCCTGATTCGTGGTTTTATATAAACTTTGAAGACCCATTCTTTGTAGAGAACAATACTGCCACCGTAGTCGAAGATTTGGTGAACATTTACGCCGAATATTTCAGCCCAAATTTGAAGTATCTCTTTTTTGACGAAATTCAGAATATAAATTCTTGGGAAAAAGCGATCAGGAAATACCGTGACGCGGCAAAGTACAAAATATTTGTCACAGGTTCGTCTTCAAAACTCTTGAGCGGCGAACTGGCCACCTTGCTGACAGGTCGGCATTTGTCTTACGACTTGCTGCCGCTTTCGTTCAAGGAATATTTGCCGTTCAAAAAGATTTCGTTCCGATCGGTCAAAGATCTCGTCGTTCAAGGCGACGAATTGCGCAAAGCATTCAGGGAATATCTTTTTCACGGCGGATTTCCTCAAGTGGCGCTTTCGGAAGAGTACGATCTCCTCAGGACCTACTACGGGGATATCGTTCAAAAAGACATACTTGGGCGGTACGAAGTTAGGGACAGGGACACTTTGGAGAAAATAGGCCTTTTCCTCGCGACCAATTCGTCGAAATTGCTGTCTCCGTCGTCGTTGAAGCGACTCTATTCCGTCTCTTTCGACAAGGCAACAAAGTACACGGGATATTTCAAGGAAGCGATGCTGTCTTACGAGCTTGCGCCGTATTCGTCGTCGCTGAAATCGCGCCAGAGAAGTTTGAAAAAGATCTACTCAGTGGATACCGGCTTGGCGAACGCGGTCTCCATGAGCTTTTCCGAAGACAAGGGACGGCTTCTGGAGAATTCCGTTTTCCTTGAATTGAAGAGGCGGGGAGAAGAGTTTTATTATTACAAACAAAACGGTTCCGAAATAGATTTTGCGGTGAGGAAAAAGGACGGAGAGATCGAATTGATCCAGGTTTGTTTTGACTTTGAGGATCCCGTGACGGTAGAGAGGGAGTTACGCCAAATCGGCAAAGTAGCGGATAAGCTCGGCGCGAAAAGAGTCATGGTGATTACCATGGAAAAGAAAGACTCTATTTCGCGTGACGGCTTGAAGGTAGAGGTTGTGCTGGCGTACGAATGGATGTTGGAGGGTGCCGTGTTATAATAATCTCATGTCAACTCGCGGCTTCACGCTCATCGAACTCATGGTCTCAGTCTCGATCTTCATTTTCATGACCGTGCTCTTGGTCGCCAAATATGGCAATTTTAACCAGAGCGTGCTCTTGACCAATCTCGCCTACGACATCGCGCTTACCTTAAGGACAGCGCAGACTTACGGACTCTCCGTGCAGGGGCAAACGGGGCAGTTCCAAAAAGCGTATGGAGTAGCGTTTTGCAAGACAACGGGAGGTAATTGTGTTATGGGACAGAATAATCAGACAATGTTACTTTTTTCTGATACTGATGATGTAGACAACACGAGAAAGTATGTATATGGAACTGCCGATACGGTTGTAAACAAATATTCTCTGAAAAGAGGGGCAAAAATTGTCGGTTTCTGCTATTCAGAGTCTTTATCTTCTTGCAGTGGACCGGATACTTCAGCGAATAGGTTGGACATTTCTTTTTTGCGTCCCAATCCAGATGCCTTGTTTGCCAGAAACGGTACATACTCCAGACAGACTCAATACGCGAAAATATTCATTGAAGCGAGCGACGGTAGCAGGCGATCGATAGTTGTCCGTAAATTCGGGCAAATCTCGGTTGAGAATTAATCCATAAACATGCGTAAAAAAGGATTCACACTGATTGAAATGATAGTATCTCTGGCGATTTTCTCAATCGTAGCAGTGGTGGCATTGGGTGCTCTCACGAAAATAATTTCAGCCAACAAAAAAGCGCAAGCGCTCCAAGCCGCGTTTACCAATCTCAATTTCGCGCTAGAATCAATGTCTCGTGAACTACGCGTTGGTGCGAATTATCGTTGCGATCCGACTACCGGAAGTTATGACGGAGTCAACATGACTTCACAGAGTTGTGCCGTTAACAACAATACGACTTCAGTGCTGGCTTTCAGGTCTTCGGAGATCGGCACTTTCACTGACGGTGTGACTACTTGCAATCTGGCCCATATCTATCGTTTTGTTAGAGATTCGGAATCCAAAATACATCTACAGAAAGGCGAACAAGGAACCTGCGGAGCTTCTACGGCCGATGTAGACGATAACGGTGACTTGACTACCGATACAAACAATCCATATAGGGATATATTGGCGAGCAGCAATGTGACATTGGAAGATTATCGTCTGGGCGTTATCGACGGCGGCGACTATCCCCGTGTCTTCATCCGCCTCATCGGTTACGCGGGCGATCGCGAGAGAGAGCGCACGGCATTCGACATCCAAACCACGATATCCCAACGAATACCGGACTAAACCGACCGAAATTTAGTCACATTCAACATTCATGAATCGCCACTACAAAACAACGAAATTAAAGAATCCGGAAAACGGTTTTACCATCGTCGAAACTTTGGTCGCCATCGCCATACTCATGATCGCCATCGCGGGTCCGCTCGTCGTGGCCAACAAGAGTCTAACGGCTGCGCTCTACGCCAAAGATTATGCCATAGGGTCTTTCTTGGCGCAGGAAGGAATCGAGCTCATCAGAAATTCCAAAGACAACGGGATAGGCGCTTTTACCTTCAGTAGCTTAAAAGATGCTTGGGGAACATGTCATACATCCTGCAGAATTGATGTCAGCACGAACGGCTTTTTAGCTTGCCCGCCGAATAATTGCACGCTTTACACCGTGCCAACTCGAAACGGGTATGCTTATAGTACAGGCGAATCAGACCAAGAAAAAACGATTTTTTCCAGAGAGTTTCATGTCAGCAAAGTAACGGATCAAACTACCGGCCAGATCAGCACGAAGGAAGTCAAAGTCACGGTAAGAGTGTGGTGGAACGAGGGTACCGTAGAGAACGAAGTCGTGATTAACAGTCAAATGGTTGAAAACAGCCTGTGATCAATTCATGGTGAAAATCATGGTGAAAAAAATGACGACAACGCGGCGCGGATACACACTACTCTTCGCGGTTTTGACGGCCTCACTAGTCTTGGGCGTGGCGACTTTCGTGGTGGGGGTGGCGAGGAAGCAATACATCATATCGGCGACCGCCAGGGATTCGATGTTTTCTTTCTACAACGCTGACAGCGCGATCGGGTGTATTACGCAAAGTTGGAACAATTCGACCAGTACGCCTGCGGCAAAGTGCGCGGGGTATGACTTGACGACGATTGGTTTTATCGAGAAGACGGCGGTATCTGGCGTGCCAAACGTTTTTCACGATGGCACTACGCTTTACGGAAAAACATATTCTACGCAAGGTAGCGGAATGAACGGTGGTATGGGAATATATACCAATCTTGATCTAGCCGGTTGCGCGTTGACGCAGATATGGGTTGGTACTAATTCGAGCGGCGATCTCGCTATGGTATATGAATCTCGCGGGTACAACACTTGTGATGCCGGTGGACCTGCTCCAAGTCGCAGGACAGTTGAACGTGCGATCAGGGTGACGCAGCAATAATTTTCCATTATACTTGGCGCATGGAAGGTAAAGCGCCGAAAACCGTAATAGAGCGACTGAACAAGCTCAAAGAGGCGATAGAGAAGCATCGTCGCCTTTACCATTCGCTCGACAAGCCGGAGATTTCCGACGAAGCGTACGATTCGTTGGTTCGGGAATTGGCGGAAATTGAAGAGAAATACCCGGAATTGAAGACGACGGACAGTCCCACGGAGCGCGTGGGCGGAGAGCCGTTGAAGGAATTTACGAAAGTGAGGCACGCAGTGCGGCAATGGTCGTTCGGGGATGTTTTTGACTTTGAGGAACTGAAAAAATGGGACGAACGCGTCAAGAATTTCGTGGCCAAGGCCGGCGTCGCGGACGAGAGACTCGAATATTGCGTCGAGCTCAAAATTGATGGATTGAAGGTGGTGTTCGCATACGAGAACGGCCTCTTGAAGCAAGCCGCCACCCGCGGCGACGGAGAGGTTGGTGAGGATGTCACCGCGAATATTAAGACTATCAAATCAATTCCATTATGTCTCGAGAGCGGCGCGACGCGTTAAAAGAAATGGGGGGGGGGGTGAGGGGGGGGGGTGGGGAGAAAGCGGCAGGGGGGGCGGGGCGGGGACGAGGAGGGAGCG
>CAYHFU010000003.1:0-14200 GCA_964355985.1 uncultured Candidatus Saccharibacteria bacterium
GTCTCGCATCAAGCTTGAACGGTGACTTGTCCACAGCAAGAATCATGCTACACTTAAAAGCAGATATGAACAAATCATCCGTTATAGAGATTTCTCCTCCTCGCTACAAAAATGGAGGGCCACAGTCTCCGTCTCAAAAGAGAAAAAGAGACGGGGTAAACAATGGTTCGCATAGACAAATGGACGACAACAGAAGAAGCACCGTCAAGGGCACACTGAAAGCACTCAAGATAATACTTGACGCGTTGCCCGACGCGGATCGTCCATAGTGGTAATAAAGTCATCTTCACTTGTCCGATGCAATGCATCGGACAACTTTTTTAATATTTTCGCAGCATTACCCTCTTTGCCGCGGCGTAAATGTGTTTCTCGCCCAATTCGTAGAGTTCAATGAGTTCATCAGCTGTCCCAGTCTGACCGAACTTGTCTTTGACTCCTATAAATTCTATCGGCACTGGAAAATGTGCCGCGAGGCACTCCGCAACCGCGCCCCCCATGCCACCGGCCACTTGATGTTCCTCTACGGTCACGATCGCTCTCGTCTCATGCGCCAACTTTATTATCGCGTGCTCGTCCAGAGGTTTTATCGTCGAAAGATTCATCACGATCACCCCTTTCCCCTCTTCCGTCAACTTCTTCGCCGCCAACAACGCCTTGTACAGCAAATGTCCCGTTGCAATCACCCCGACATCCGATTTCTGTGATCTAAATATTATCTGCGCCTTCCCCACCTCAAACGGCGTATCTTCCGTCGTCATTACCGCCGTCGCGTTCCTGGTCAATCGTATGTAAGTCGGTTCATTCGTCTTTGCCGCCGCCATCGTGGCTTTTTTCGCTTCGATCGCGTCGCACGGAGACAGCACGACCATTCTCGGCAAAGTCCTCATGAGAGCGATATCTTCCAACATTTGATGACTCCCTCCATCAGCCGCGGCCGAGAGTCCGGCGTGATGCCCCGCGATCTTCACCGGCACATTGTTGTAACAAACGGTCGTCCGTATCTGCTCCCAATTCCTGCCAGGACTGAATATGGCGAATGAACCCATAAACGGAATCTTGCCTGCGGCCGCCATCCCGCTCGCCACCGTCGCTAAGTTCTGCTCCGCCACCCCCACCTCGACGAACCTCTCCGAGAATTTTTCCTTGAATGGACCCATGCAGGTCGAATCCGTAAGGTCTGCGCAAAGTGCCACCACCCTTTTATCCGCCTTGGCCGCCTCTACCAATCCCTCCCCAAAGCCTTTGCGTACGGGGACTTGTTCGACATTTTTGTCGAAGAGTTTGGGGTTGAGTTTTAATTCAGGGTTTAACATTTTATTGGATATGCGTGCGGTGAATTAGTTGTGATTCGGACTCTCCACTTTCCCTCCCATTGTTCTCACCGCCTTGAGTGCCGTTTTGACTTCATCGTCCGTCGACGGCGGTCTGCCGTGCCATTGGAATTTCCTTTCGAACTCCGGAATCCCTTTTGAAGGTATGGTGTGTGCGATGATGACAGACGGCTTTTCGAAGAACGCTTGCGCTTCGCCTACCGCGCGATCTATTTCTCGGAAATCGTGGCCGTTCACTTCCTGCACATGCCAATTCCACGCATGCCATTTGTCGACAAGCGGGTTCAAGGGCATGATATCTTCGGTGAAGCCATCTATCTGAATGTTGTTGCGATCAACAATAACAGTGAGATTCTGCAATTTTTCCTTGCTCGCCAGCATCGCCCCTTCCCATGAATTGCCTTCGTCGAGCTCCCCGTCGCTCATGAGACAGTAAAATTGCCTGCCCGACGACCTGCCGTTGTCCATCCTGTCGGCAAGCGCCATACCGACCGTTTGTGAAAGTCCCGAACCGAGCGGCCCGGAAGAAGTCTCGAGCCCTTTCAACCATTCACGGTGAGGATGACCTTGGAGCGGACTGCCGAGCTTGCGCAGGGTCTTCAATTCTTCAATCGGGAAATACCCCGCGTGCGCCATGGTTGCGTAAAGTACTGGACAAATATGCCCATTCGATAAGATCAATCTCTCACGGTATTCCCAGTTTGGTTTCTTGGGATCATATTTCAGCACATGGAAATAGATATAGGTAAATATGTCCGCCATACCGAGAGGCCCCGCGGTGTGCCCGCTTTTTGCTTCGATCAAAGACTCGATGACGGACTTTCGTATTTCCGCCGCTTTTTGCTCTAGAAATTTTATTTTGTCGTCTGTGAGAGACATTCAAGTGCTTTTATTGTATCACCAACATCGGATGAATTGAATATCGCCAATCCCACCACCAATCTGTCCGCACCCGCATCTACTAATTGTTTCGCATTCTCCAGAGACACGCCGCCGTCTATTGAAACCGGATAATTAGGGTGTAATTTTTTTACTTCTACGATCTTCTCAATCACGCGCGCGTCAAATTCCTGGCCCTGGAAACCGACTCGATCAATGCCCATCAGTTGGATGAATTGCAGACTGCCTTCTCCAACGCTGAACTTGGGATCGCCGATCGCGTTTATTGGCGTTTCAATATTCAGTGCCAGACCAACCTCCACACGCCCTTTCAAAATCTCAATCGCTTTGCCTATGTCCCCTTTCGCCTCCGCGTGCAATATTATTCTCGTCGCCCCGGCCGCCACCCAACCTTCGACAGATTTTTCGGGTTCATCGACCATCAAGTCAAATTCGTAATTGACTTCTTGCCACGCAGGCATGCCATCTTCCTCTTTGGTTATTCTTTCAAATTCGCCGGGATCCGCTTTGTATGGCCAAGTCACTGACGGCACGAATCGCCCGTCGCAAATATCCACTTGTACCAAGTTTACCAATCCCTTCACGCGTGCGACTTTCTCGACTATTTCGTCGAAACTTTGCGGCAATATCGCTGGTATTATTTCGACCATTATTCGATGCTGTCCATCTGTCCGATCCTCCTCTTATGCCTCTCTTCATTGGAAAACGGCGTCGAAAGCCAGAGCTCCACCGCTCTTTTCAATCCTTGTTCGTCGACAAACCTGGCGCCAATCGAAAGCATGTTTGAATCATTGTCGTTGCGCGACGCTTTCAACACCTCCATGTCACCACCATACCACACGCAAGCCCTGGCTCCGGGGAATCTATTCGCCACCATCGCTTCGCCCTGACCGGATCCGCCGAAAATCACAGCTTTTATGCCGCCACTCGCGTCTTCCACTACTTTCATGGCCGCCTTTATCATGTATTCCGGATAATCGTCGTCCTCCTTAAATTCACCCGCGCCCACATCCTCTATCTCGTATCCTTTTTCTTGCAAGAATGATTTGACGGTTTCTTTGAGTCGGAAACCTGCATGATCAGCCGCGAGTATTATTTTTGGTTTTCCCATGTTTCTATTGTACCACAGCAGCGAAACGGATTATAATGGAACCAATGGAACTAGACATAACAATCTTCCGAATGATCAATTCCTTGGTTGGACAGTCTGGTTTTTGGGACGGATTTTGGATTTTCGCCACCGATTATCTGCCGTATCTAATGATAGTAGCGGCTTTTGTCATCCTGATCATTTGGCGCGGTGATATAAAAGAAAAGATAAAAACAACCGCATTATTTGCCGCCGGCAGTACTTTCTCTTATCTCCTTGCGATTGCATTCTTCAACAACATCTGGCACAGGCTTCGACCATTCGAAGCGTTGCAAGGCGTTACCCAACTTGTGGTCGAGTCAGGTTTCTCTTTTCCCTCAAAGCATGCCATGCTTGTTTTCCTACTATCGACCTATGTTTACCGCTTCAACAAACGCCTCGGTGTCGTCTTCTACATTCTGTCATCGCTTGTGGCCGTCTCCCGCGTAGTCACAGGCGTGCATTACCCGAGTGATGTTTTAGCGGGAATTGTCATCGGTATTATTATAGGCAAGGTAATCGCGAGCAGATACCATAAGACGAGCACAACCGCCTGATTTTAATTGCAAAAATGTCGAGAATGAGAGATTCGAACAATATCATATGTATATAGATACCCCATTTCATTATCATACCACGCTAGCAGATTATCTAAATTTTAACAGAAAATTGACTCGAAAAGTCCCGGTTTGCCCGTCTGTTTAAGTAACGAGTGATTATTCACGACCTAAACAGGCGGGCTGAAATTTTATGTAATTTTCAATTAACCTATTAGTATCATTATGCGGAAAGACCTATAAATAGCAAGCAAAATGAAGTGTATAACTACCCCTTGTAATATTATCTGTTTGTGCTAGTCTATAGTTACAAACGGCTTCGGCCCTCCCCGAAAGGGGTATAAATATGGAAGACTCAGGCGAGTAATTGCTTGAGTTTTTCTTTTATCTCAACAAAATCTTTCGGCATCATATCACCAATTTTGTATTGTAATCTTTTACAGTCAATAAGACGAATTTGTGACAGAATGGCTGTACTTGCTTCAGTACCCAATTGGAATGAGAAATAATATTTTCCCTTCTTTTGATTCTTTGTAAGTGGTATACACCACAACACCTCGTTATTAAATTTCTTAAGGATAATTACCGGACGCAGAAATGTATCGCCACGACCATCTTGTTCAAATCCTATATTCATCCCTAGAGAAACAAACCAAACCTCGCGTTCATGAAAAAACGCCCGTACCTTATTTTCATGTAGATCACTTTTCTGAATATGCCATTCTTTAAAATCTTTATTCATGAGCGATATAATAACATATTCAATAGTTTTTAGAGAAGCTCAAAACCATTGTCTACTTCAATCCTTTATTTTATTTTCTAGATGTCACAATAACTGCAATTCCAATGATGGAAAAAAGTATAAATGGGGCAAGTGTGATTCCAAAAACCAGTGCTCCAAATTCTCCATATGGTCCTCCGAGCATTATCATCCCTAACAGCGAAATTGGATAGATAACAATGAAATCCAAAATAAAAGTCAATATTTTACTAATTCTTTTTACTAGCACTTTAGCCAGTATAAGCATAGATATTCCATGTAGAAACAGACCTGCATACATAACATAATCATTTGAATTTCCATTTCCAAAATAACTATGAAGTGACAAAACTGTCATAACAATTCCCAATATAAACAATACAAAAAACATAGTGAGATTTTTTCGCGAATGATGTTCATTCACTGTCACACCAGACTCATTATCTGATCTGTTTTTCAATAAGATATAAAACAACACACCAACAATGACCAAAATTAGTACTACATAACTCATATTTTTATTTAATTATTTATTAAACGAGTCTTCCGGCCGCAATTACATGTCTCACTAAAGTTTCGGTATACCCCATCTCATTGTCATACCAAGCCAATACTTTTACCAGATTCCCACCGACTACTCTCGTAAAAGCGAGATCAGCAATAGAAGCATGGCGGTTACCGACAATGTCCGAAGAAACCAACGGCTCTTCAGTCACAGTGAAAATACCGTTCCACCTGGGATCATTGGCCGCCTTTTTGAGAATGGAATTCACCTCCTCTTTGGTCGTTTCCTTCTTTGAAATGAAAGTAATGTCAACTATGGAACCACAAACGACCGGTACTCGAATCGATATGCCGTCAAATTTTCCTTCCAATTGAGGAAGCGCTTTGGTGACGGCGATCGCGGCACCCGTCGAAGAAGGCACGATGTTTTGCGCGGCCGAGCGGCCTTCGCGGAGATCTTTCTTGGCCGGACCGTCGACCAATGATTGGCTGGCGGTGTAAGCGTGCACCGTATTGAGCAAAGCTTTTTCAATGCCTATCGTCTCGTCAAGGATCGCCATGAGTGGACTGCCGGCATTAGTGGTGCAGGAAGCATTAGAAGAAATTTGGCACCCTTCAAGCAAATTTTCATTCAAGGCCATGAGCACCGTTGCACCTTTGACCGGCGAATCAGAATCATCCTTCAGCGGCGCCGTCACTACTACCCTCTTGGCGCCGGCGTCAATGTGAATTTGCGCTTTTTCCGAAGAAGTAAATAGGCCCGTCGCTTCAACAACCACATCAATATCAAGCTTTTTCCAAGGGAGTTGGCTCGGGTCTTTCTCGGAGAGGAATAATACTTCGGCACCGTCAACAACCAATGCGTTCAGCTTTTCATTCACGGACACTTCAAAAGGCGCCACGCCGTAAGCGGTGTCGTATTTCAACAAATAGGCGAAGTTTTTGATGTCGCCAAGGTCGTTCACCGCCACGATCTCCAGTTCCGGACGACTCTTTGCGACCTTTAGGAACGCTCTCCCTATCCTGCCGAACCCGTTTATCGCCACTCTTATTTTTTTCATGGTATTAACTATTGTTATGTTACGGTTAAATTATACCATAAAGACGGTTGCAAATTTTCCCAATCAACCCCGGCCCTTCGTATATCATTCCGGTAATAAGCTGGATCAAATCGGCGCCGGCCTTGAATTTCTCAACGGCGTCTTCGGGCGACATAATTCCCCCGACGCCGATGATAGTAAATCGTCTGCTATACATTTGCCTCGTTTTTCGGATCAATTCATTCGACAATTCCCGGCACGGCTTCCCGGAAAGTCCGCCACTGTAATCAGCCGGCGCCTCGTTACGGAAATCGAGCGCGTTGTAGTTCTTGTTCAGGTTGCCGATGACGACTCCTTGCAATTTGTGTTTATTGATAATTTCCAGTAGGGCATTGAATTTGTCCCAGGCCAAGTTGATCGGCATTTTAACATAGACTGGTTTGGCACAAGAGACTGACGAGAGCGCCGACAGCAATTGATCAAGTAGTTCGGGAGTTGCGAACGCTTCGCCGCCGAAGGCGTTGGGACAAGAGATATTGACGGTGTAGTAGTCGCCAACGCCTTCTTCATTCAAGCGCTTGAATGAATACAGGTAATCGTCGATCCCCGCCTGAACGGACGCGGATTTTTCGTCGTTCGTGCGTGCAATCGATATTCCAACGACAAAATTATCTGATTCAACAGACCCGCGCCCTCTCGGCGACAACAGCTCCTCCGTCTCGTCGCAAGCTCCTCGCGGAGGACTGTTCTCGCCTGCGGGCGCGGCTATCGTAATAGCGTCAGCCGCCTCGACCGTCGAGCCAGCGACAAGTGTCGAACGAGCGCAGCGAATGTGAGACACTTCGTCGTGGCGAGGAGGGAGAGGCGGGATCAGCGAGGCCGTGGCGTTCTTCAAGCGTTCAATGATCACATCAACCCCATCATTCTTCAATCCCTTATTGACAACAATACTTTTCGACTTCGGCAACCTCACTAGTCGTGGTTTCGGATTACCTTCACAGGGGCGCGCAGTCACTGAACCAACCTCCTCGCCGCCAAAACCGACACGCGGCAATATTCGACTCAACCGCCCGTTGTAGTCGAAACCGGCGGAAAGTAAGACGGGCGTGCGATACTGTAGGCCGTCGACGGTTTTCGAAACATCCGAACCGCGGTAACCGTAAATCGCGCCGACGAGCACGCGCGTAAAAGCATTCCTGCCAAAAAATTCCCCGAGACTTACGAATCTGTCGTGAACAAATTCGGGGTCAAAGCGGAAGAGTATTGGTTTTAGTATTCTGCGATAAAGCACAATATCAACCCCCTATTTCTTTTTCGCCGAACTTTTCTTCTTTACCGTTGATCTCTTGACTGTTTCTTCGGCGATCGCGACTGGCGCGGATTCTTTCGGGGCATTTCTATTCTCGATCATTTTCGTCAACCTGTCCAATTTGTCGCCGATCACTTCAATAGATCTTTTGAGTTCATCGATACGGACATCGTTGATGCGGGTATCATTAGTGCGGGTATCACTCTGGGGCTTTGATTGGAATGACTCTCTATTACTTGTACTTGGATTTTCCCTCTTGGAAACAAAACAGTCCTTGCAGTAAACCGGTTTTTCGCCGTTCGGACGAAAAGGCACTTCGCATGACTTCTGGCACTGGGCGCAGGTGGCACTGAACATTTGAGTCTGTCCACCGTTCCTGTTGCCGCCGCCGAAGCTCGGCCTGCCACCCTTCCAATCGGGTCTGCCGCCAAAACTGGGGCGTCCGCCAAATTCCCTTCTTTTGAAGCCTCCCTGTCCTCCTCCTCTATTGCCAAATCCGCCTGATTTTCGATATTCGCTCATGTGTTTGTTCGTTTAATTGCTTAATATGTGGAACTATATACTAGAATGGGAAGATATGAAAGTCAGCGCTTTTCCGTACTTATCCGCACGACCGGTACGGCCTATGCGATGAATGTAGTCCTCGTAAGTAGCCGGCAAATCGTAATTGATGACGTGAGAAATATCGGCGATGTCCAGACCGCGGGCGGCCACATCCGTGGCCACGAGGATTTTTACGGCATTGTTCTTGAATTGCCCGAGAGCCCGTTGGCGCTTCGAGTGATTTTTGTTTCCGTGAATAGATTCGGTCGCAAATCCAAGTCTGGAAAGATCGACAGAAAGCCGTTCAACTCCATGCTTCGTATTGCCGAAAATCAAGACCTTGTTGAAGTCATCTTTGGAAAGCAATCTGGTCAATGCGTCTATTTTCCGTTCATTCCCGCCGACGCGTACGACATCCTGGTCCACGGATCTGGCCGTGTCGCGAGTCTTGACCGAGATGGTTACGGGGATTTTCAAGAACTTGGAAATAAGCCCGTTGATCTCGGGGGACAATGTCGCCGAGAAGAAAAGCGATTGCCGTTTCGCGGGCATAAGGGCGAGCATCCACTTGATATCGGCTATAAATCCCATGTCGAGCATCCTGTCGGCCTCATCGAGAACCACCGTCTCAAATTTCGCCAAATTGATGATTTTCCGTTCGATGAGATCCTTCAGGCGGCCGGGGGTGCCGATGATGAAATTGTTTCTGTTGCGCAAATTTCGGATCTGAGTGTATATCGGCATGCCTCCGACGCAGCAGACGGAAGAGATTCCGAGACCGATCGCAAAACCGCGGCAATCATCCTGGATCTGGATAGCCAGTTCGCGGGTAGGGACTACGATGAGGATGTTTTCATTGCGGTTCGTGAGAACCTTGTTCAAGAGTGGCACGAGGAAAGCGGCCGTTTTTCCCGTACCGGTATTCGCTATGCCGACGATGTCTTCACCCTTCAATATGTGGGGGATTACCTTGTCTTGAATGGGTGTCGGCGAGACATAACCTTTTTTGAGAATATTTTGTTTGAGTCTTTCATCCATGACAAACGCGGCGAAAGAATGCTCCGGCTTGAATATGTCGGCCTCTTCGGTGATTGAGACTTTGTTTATAAACTTAGATACATCGGAAAAACTCCGTCTATTGAAACGGCTGGGACCGGAACGACGCGGGCTGGAATGACTCGAGCTCCTTGGCCTGAAACTTCTTCTGTTTGTGTGGAAATTCATGCGAAAACTGCCTAATCTTTTAAGGTAAATGTAAGACGATTAGAGATCTCGTCAGTTTCGATGCGTTTTCCGCAAAACCAAGGAGAATACCTTACGATGGTACTGTAGCATTATCTGGTATATCTTGTCAATACCTTTTTGCCGGCGCCGGCAAAAAGGTTCGATACGCCGAAAAAGTCAATGTTATTTGCAGAGACCCTTGTACTCCGGATAATTTTCTCTGATCATGTTTTTCCATCCTTCCGTTTCATTGCGGCCGCGCAAATCGGTCTTGCCGTACACGAGCAAAATGCAGACCTTGTTTGCATCTCTGTGAACCGCTACGATACATCTATTTCCTGAACCATGGCGGGATTCTTGTCTATTGGCTATCTTGAATTCAGTCTTGCATATCCTTACATCCCCGTCATCCGAAATAGTTTCGGCGATACTCTTCAGCAAAAGTTTGTCAAAATTTTTAAGCTCTTCAATAATAGCGGTCAAAGTCAAATCCCATGCCCCCATGTATTTTTTCTTGAAGCTCTTTATGAAATGCCTTTCAGCAAATTGTTCAATCTGTACGACATATTCAATAAACATGGTCTGGATTTTCCTGCGTTATAAGCTCATAGGAAATGAACTGATTTTCCCGACCCAGAAAATACGGCAACTGATTGTGAGTAAAATTGACTATGTCTTGAGTTTTCTTGTCTTTCCATTTCTTGGCAATCTTTTCCATAAGTTTGGTCTCTGCTCCAGAAAGTGTCGTTATCTTTTCATTCCTATTGCTTTCTGATTCTCGAATAAGAAACATCTCCTTTTCTCCGTCAGTTTTCGGCTCGACAGATATTTTGCCCGCTTCGGCAAGCTCATCAATGGCGCGGAAAAACATGTCCGGCACGGGACCGTAAGCGAGCTTCCGATATTGCATACCGCTCATGCTCTTTAGATGTTCATAGAACCACGCGAAGTCCGCCAAATAAAGCAGCTTGGCTAATTTGGTCTTAGGAACCTTGCCATCTCCTTTACTCGAAAGCTCCATGCGCAAATATGTCAGTATCATTTGCTTGTACTTTTCGATATCTGGAGTGATGCCGGAAAGGAGTTCGTCAACGCTGGTCGAATAGAATTTCGCAAGTTTTTGGATCTCGTCCGCGCTCAACTCTTGTTTTCCGGCTTCGATGGCGGTATAGGTGGGTCTTGATACGCCGATAACATTTGCTATTTGTTCCTGCGAAAGTCCTTTTTCAATACGAAACTCTTTTATTTTTTGTATATATTTGTTGGTCATGCCAAGAAGTATATGCGAATCATGTAAAGAAGTCAAGCGGTTTTGGTTGATAAGTTGACATTCATTTCAACAAGCGGCTCTTCCCAACCGAAACAGGTTTCTCTGCCTGCCAGGTTTTTGAAAGCTTTTACGCACATCAGATCCAGTTTGGCGTATTCTTTGAGCACTTCCACGACTTTTTGCATGAATCCGCCGACCGTGCCGTTGGAATCATCCGTTCCTCCCCTGCACAACTTCTCATCCAAACGCAAAAGCATATCAACCAGTAATTTAGCCGTTTGTTGACTCACCGGCAGATTGGAAACTATTTTCGACAATCGACTACATCCCTCATCCAAGGAATTTTGATAGGCAAACCATGTGCGAGACGGACCATTGTAAGCTTTTATATATCTCATTGCTCCGGTAATTGAATTTTTGACTGATGTTAATTCTTCCTTGGTTAATTCTCCAATTTTTCCACTGCAATCAGGTCCAGCTATCGTTTCTTTGTCTTCGGTTTTTAGTTTCTTACCTCTCATTACGGCGTGAATAGCCAGAGCCACCAGATGTTTACAGAGTTCGTCATTCTGACCGAGATAACAGTCGCAATTGCCATAATCAAACCTGCGAGCTTCTCCCGAGACGCGGTAAGGTTTTGAACCTAGGACGACGGCCGAATAGCTTCTTATACCTTCTTCGAATTTCGTAACTTTTCCGCTTTCGTACAATTCCACCGCCCGTTGAAATGTTTGCGGATCAGTGGCGAACCTGATTTTTTCGAGAGTGTAGGATGGGGGCATGGGACTATGTATGTGACTGATTATGAATCCTTCTTTCTATTTTTTGGGGATAACCTTCTTCTACTTTTAGCACTCTCAATCGCTTTCAACGCCACCTCATCAAAATCAATGTCTTGTTTTGCTTCAATCTGTTTATACTCCTCGAATTTTTTCTCCGCAATTTCTTTCATCAGTTCATGGGAAATCTTACCAGCATCTTGTAAAATATTTCTGTCATTGATAGTCAAAAAACCATGGAGTTTATCTATCCAATCCTTCATGGTCATCGGCACTCTACGGCGAGCTTGTTCAGTTGCAAATATCAGATACTGTTCAACAAGCGCATTGAGTTGCGTTAATTCTTCGATGTTATAATAATTTTTAGCAATTACGATTTCTTCCTTCGTAGGTTTTGCTCCTCTGAAATTTATAAGCCCCAGATTCTTTTTACCACTATCTATCCTTTCAACCACAATTTCTGCCGCGGTATTTCCCGTGACGGCGTAGTGCACCTTATTCTGCACTGTTTTGAAGAATAAGAGACTTTGATCGTTGGTGGGGTCATAATCGACGCTCGTCGCGTAAATATCGGTGATTTTACGATAAAATCTTTTTTCACTGCTACGAATATCAGCGATGGTCTGCTCAAGTTCCTCAAAGTAATCGAATGGTAGGTCTGGATTTTTGAGTCTTTCACTGTCTATCACGAATCCTTTGACGACATATTCTGAAAGCCGTTCTGTAGCCCATTTACGGAATGCAGTACCCTGCGATGACTTAACCCTGTATCCCACAGCGATGATGAGGTCTAGATTGTAGTATTTTACGAGGTATTCTTTACCATCCGTGCCAGTTCGTCGGAATTCCCGACATACTGAATTTTCATCCAATTCGCCTTCCTCAAGGACATTTTGGATGTGTTCGGTCACTGTTGAACGACCTTTGTTGTAGAGAGTTGCGATTATGTCTTGCGTCAGCCATACGGTATCGCCGTCAAACCGGACATCAATCTTGATGTTTCCTTTTTTGTCTTTGTATATGACGATTTGTGAGTTGGGGGTTTTTATGTTTTGTGGTTTGTTTCTTTGCAGATACAATTTTCAGTTAATTCCAGATTTCGTTGTATTTGTACGAGCGCTTTGTCCATACGGCTCAATTCTACGCCTTTCATTTCAAAAGTAAAATTAGCAACGGCTTATCGTGTTAAGCCGTTAAAATTTTCTCAATAAACATATCCTTTCTCCTGTAATATTCCTGGGTACTCAACCCTACTCCCGATTCTTTCAATTTTCGATACTCTTCCAGAGCGTCTTCATTCTGTTTCAAATGGGACGCGAACTTCTCTCCGTTTATCCAATCTTCCGACTTTTCGTTTACCACAAACAGATCGATCTTTTTTCCCGACTCTTCAGTTCTAAACCGCGCTCTCTGCAACGGATACAAACTTCTCGGCTCGCCAAATAATTCCGCGACTGATAAAACATATTTATCAAAATCATTTGGCGGAACGGGTATATAGACGTCAATTTCATCCTGACCTGATATTCCCAGGGCCGTCGCTCCACGATGCTCAACTCTGACCTGTTTTCCAAGTTTAGATTGTATGAAGTTTTTAACTTTTTCAAATTTTTCCGGAGCCGTGGCGTCGTACGGAACTATTTTGACCTCACCAGGCTTATTGGAAAGATGACTTAACCATTTTTCCTTAGCATCATCCGTAAATTTCAGAGTTTTGCTTTCACCGCTTATGCCAAACAAGATTTTCAGTTTATTCTTTTCTTTATTTTTGATCTCAATACCGTGATTCGTCGATAGGATAAATACTTTCTTGAAAATCCAAAAGCGGAAATACAGCGAGCGTATTCTGCCAGGCATGATAAACTTTGGAACTCTAATCTCTTTGTCACCCTCCTCGAATTCAGTAGAGAAGAATGAATCATTGCCGAATCCAATTTCTGCGAAGACTTTCTTCATAAGTATTTTGCTGGCCGTCTGGGACAAAGTTTGAACTTTCTTAAGAGATAATTCAGCTGATTCCTTCATAAACACTTCCCTTCAAATAACACGATACTCCTAAGGCACTGGCGGCGAAATGTGGCTGAGGGAGTTCTTGAGGATCTACCCAAATCCAACTCTCACATTTCTCAGGTTCCATGTTTTTTAACTCACCCGAATATTTCTTTACGAGTAGTATCACCGAAATGTAATGCTTTCCCTCTTGTTTAAAAGTTTCTAGATTATTGGTAACTGCGATGACATCCGGATTAAAGATATCTAAATCAGTTTCTTCTTTTATTTCTCGAACGGCTCCTTGCTCAAACGTCTCCCCAATTTCTAGATGACCTCCTGGGATAGAAAATTTCTGGGCATGACTACCCTTTCTTTTTCCAATCAAAATATTTCCTTCACTGTTAACTATAATTATTCCCAAACCTATACGAGGATGTTTTGGAGTTTCCATAAATATATTATATCAAAACTCAAATGCTGCGGGACTTGGATTCGAACCAAGATAGCGAGCTTCAAAGGCTCGTGTCCTACCATTAGACGATCCCGCAAATCTTGACTACTGCGAGCTCGAGGGGCAATTGCTCTACCTTGGCCCTACCCACCCCCTCGGCAGCTTCCAAGAGTACCGTAAGCATGTCCGGTGTCAACGCTTTCCTGCCGGCTTGCTCGGAGATAAACTGCCAATCATCGGGAGAAACTCGCTCCTTGACCGAGGCCTCTGATGACTTCGAGTGCTGGATCAACATGATGAATCTGACCTTCTCTAGTATGAGCGTCATGTACACATTCATGGAAATACTCAGTTTTAAATTCTTTATCAAACATTGTCTTCTACCTCTCCAACGATTTTGGTAGATCGGAA
>CAYHFU010000004.1:0-13629 GCA_964355985.1 uncultured Candidatus Saccharibacteria bacterium
CGCGCCGGAGCCGACACTTCGCGGAGCGTGCCCTACCAGCGGGATGCGATTGGCACGCGTAGCGAAGGTGTCGGCGACGGGCGCGGTACTTGCTTACACGCATCATTACTAATACTATTCACTCATGAGAATCATCTCCTGGAATGTAAACGGCTTGCGCGCAAACACCAAAAAAGGCGGTTTTGATTGGTTCTTGAATGAGGTGCCAGACATTTTCTGCTTGCAAGAGACAAAAGCCCACCCCGATCAACTAGAAGAAGGCATCAGAAATCCGCCTGGGTACTATTCATTTTTTGACCATTCGAAGGTGAAAAAAGGTTACAGTGGCGTCGCTGTTTATTCCAAGATCAAGCCAAGCAAGGTGGAATACGGCCTAGGAATTGATAAATATGACCAAGAAGGACGATTTCTCGGACTATTTTTTGACAATTTAAGTGGCTCGATGGATGACTCTGTAAAAGACATAATAAAAGACATTCCGAAATGGGCACTGTTCAATGTGTACTTCCCCAACGGAGGCGGCGGTCCGGATCGCCTCCAATTCAAGCTTGAATACTATGATGAGTTCTTGAAGTATATCAACAGACTAAAAAAGTCCGGGTATGAAATCATCTTCAGTGGGGACATAAATACTGCCCACACTGGAATCGATCTGGCGAGACCGAGGGAGAATGCCGAGAACACCGGCTTCCTCCCTATCGAGCGCGCGTGGATAGATAGAGTCATTGACAGTGGCTATACCGATGTGTTCAGGGATTTGCACCCGGACGAGCGTGAAAAGTACACTTACTGGGACATGAAAACATTCTCGAGGGAGCGCAATGTCGGATGGAGAATCGACTACTTTTTCGTCACTCTGGGCATACTGAAGAGGGTGACAAAAGCTAGAATTCTTGATCAAATACTAGGTTCCGACCATTGCCCTATTGATATTTTCATTGAATGATTTTGTGGCTTAGCGTGGTCGTATTCAGTAAAATATCGGCGTAATTTTTGCATAGAAAAACCGCGTCATTGGCGTATTCGAGAAGTGAATGAATGCGCGTAACGCGGCTTTGAAGCTCGAAGAAAAAGAACTTATCCGGATCATCCCTAATGGTAAGTGACATGCATCTTTCTTTCTAACTAAGTGCTCTCCCGTGAGGAGGCATGGGTTTGATTGAAGAGAGATATGTCACCTTTATCACCAAGCGATGAATGGACGAAAGCAAACTACTCGAGCTTCATGAAAAGGAGTTGCGGCCTACCCTGCCGCAGTTATTGTGATGTGCTATTGTTCGTTTTCTGCCTTGCGACAGACCTCGGTTCACGAACGTGTCTACATGTATTTTATGTCCTTTATAGATGTCCGTAAAGGACAAACCTGTGGATAACTAAAGGACATGGTGTTTCGCCCTTATTTCCCCTATGTCTTTTTGCTGTTCCTCCAGCCTTTTCTCCATTCCCGCCTTGCCAAGTTTCTTCAATTCATCTTCCGATAACTTAAACAACTCAACAGCCCTTCTTTTGAGATATTCTTCGTTGTTTAGATCCGGCTTTTCAAGAACTTCGTTGAACAACGCATACAATATCAGACCAATAACCGGAGATTGTTTCATGTGACACACTTCCATGATATCTTCGCCTTTGATTTTAAGCATCTTAACAGAGATCGGATCTCGTAACGCCTCTTCAATCATCGCTTTGTATTTCCTCAATCGGTAAGGATTTTCTTTGGGTCTGCCTGTCCCAACACGATCGCATACGCGCAGATTCATAAGATCCCAAATGTTTTCTTTACCGACGTTTACGATCATCCTGCGCACCGCTGAAAGGGTAATAATGCCCGTATCAGAGAAAAACATGTGCCACCTGACCAATTTTACGACTTTTTCGATTGTTTCCCGTGAAAACCGCATTCTTTCGAGAATCTTTCGTGTTTCACGTGAACCACTCAATTCGTGGCCATAAAAGGTAATTTGACCTGTTTCATGTGAAATACCCTTGGTTTTTGGCTTGGAAATGTCGTGAAATAGGGCAGCCAGACGCAATTCAAGGCTAAAATCCTTGTCCGCAGCACACTGTAGGCACCTGGTTAAATGCTCCCAAACATCGTATTTATGGGCCTGATTCTGTGTAACACCTATGGATTTCTCCAGTTCTGGCACAATATGAACTAGTAATTTCAGTTCATGTAGTAATTCCAAGCCATTTTTCGGCTGTTTAGACTGGACTATTTTCACGAATTCATCGCGAATTCTTTCTATAGCAATCTCTTTGAGCAGGGAATTGAGACTTTCAATGGCCGTCATCGTTGATTTTTCTATGGAAAAGTCCAGTTCAACAGCCAATCTTACCGCGCGCATCATTCGCAGGGCATCTTCGTTAAATCTGTCCTTTGGATCACCGACTGTTCTAATAATTTTGTCCTTTAAGTCCTTGAATCCACCATGAAGATCGACGATGTCCTTTATTGCCCCTTTCGAAAGAGACACCGCCATGGCGTTTACGGTAAAGTCACGCCTTTTCAGATCATCTTCTATTTTGTCACTGAACTTAATCGTATCCGGATGACGGCGGTCAGAATATCCGGATTCAAGACGGTAAGGAGTCACCTCAACATTCTTCACAGTCTCGTCTTCAGTCAATTCATTGATCACTGCTACTGTTCCGTAAACATTCTCGTACACGGTTTTTGGGAAAAGTCCTTGAATTTGATCCGGGTTGGCGTTGGTCGTTATGTCCCAATCCTTGGGCGCCTTACCCAAAAGAAGGTCCCGAACGCACCCACCCACCAAATACGCCTGAAAGCCGCCCTTTTCGAGCGTTTCTACTATGTTCAAAACTTCTTTTGGTACCGTGTTTTCATGTGAAATCTCCATGCCGTAAGGATAGCATACATACGATTTTCCGTGTTAGTATTGCCTCATGCCCTCGTGGTGAAACGGATATCATTACTGTCTTCGGAACAGTCGTTGCAGGTTCGAATCCTGCCGAGGGCACAAAATAGTTACTGATTGAGTCTATAAATCAATAGTTCCGCCTCTCCCTCCTCGGCGCGACGAAGTGTCTCACATTCGCAAGCTCGTTCGACACTTGTCGCCGCCTCGACGGTCGAGTCGGCTAACGCATGATTAACGCGTCAGCCGTCGCCCGCAGGCGAGAACAGTCGTCCGCGAGGAGCTTGCGACGAGACGGAGGACTGTTGTCGCCGAGAGGGCGCGGGCCTATTCGTTAAAAAAGTTTTGTAAAAACTAAAAACTAGTTTATACTGTGACCGTGCAACCTGATGCGGGTATCGTTTAGTGGTAGGACGCGTCCTTGCCAAGGACGAGGTAGGAGTTCGATTCTCCTTACCCGCACCAATCAATAAGACATTGTGTGGATAAGTCTGTGTACAGTGTTCATAAAAGTCACGAAAAATGGCTTTAATGCGTAAATCTTGTCCGCTAAAAGTCTATGGCCGAGACCTTTCACAAACGCGCAAAAGGGAACAAAGGGGAAGATATCGCTTGTAAATTCATTGAAAACAAGGGTTTTGTCATCCTCGAACGCAACTATCAAAAGAAGTGGGGTGAACTGGACATCATCGCGCAAAAGGACAAGATCATTCATTTTTTCGAGGTAAAGAGCGTAACCGGCGATTTTTCCGAGAAATTCTTTGACGCGCATCGTCCCGAAGACAATGTTGATCAGTGGAAGATGAAACATGTACAGAGAATGGTCGAAACTTATCTCGGCTTTACGGGAAGGGGATTGGATACTCCATTCCAATTTCATGTTTTATGCGTCTACATGAACATTGATGCGCGGAAAGCCAGAGTAAAGTGGCTCAAAGACATTATTCTGTGATAGGATAGAGCGACACCCGCCTTCGCTCCTGACGGAGCTACGGCGAGGCAAAGCGGAGCGTGGTGTAACGGCTAACATACCTGTTTTGGGTACAGGTGACTCCGGGTTCGAATCCCGGCGCTCCGACATGAAAAAAATTATTCACTTTTTCGACAAATTAGAAGACAAAGTACGCGGACACCTAAGTCATTACCCAATTCTTTACACCTTCATCGGGGGTATAGCGATCGTGCTTTTTTGGCGCGGAGTATGGCATACGGCCGATTTACTAGAAGAAAGGGGAAGTTGGTACAGCTGGCTTTTCTACGAACCGACCAATCTAGCGATCGTCGTGGTTATTCTTCTTGTGACAGGTTTGTTCGTTTCGTATTTTATCGGCGACACAATACTCATGAGCGGACTTAAACACCAGAAGAAATCAACGGAAAAAACAGGGAGGGAGATTGAGGAAGAAGAATCTGAATTGAAAAGCATCCAAGCGACGATAAAGGAGATGAAAAAGGAAGTTGATGAGATAAGAGATGTGGTCGAGGGAAAATAAATCCTCTCCATGATTACCTACGAGGAATTCAAAAAAGTGGAAATAAAAGTAGGTAAAATATTGTCGGCCGAAAAGATCCCCGACACCGACAAACTGCTCAAACTGTCGGTTGATTTTGCCGAGAATGATCAAATAGGCAGTCCAAAACCGCGACAAATAGTCTCAGGCATCGCCCCTTATTTCCCGGATCCTCAAACTCTTATAGGCAAAACCTGCATGTTCATCACCAATCTCGAACCCCGTATCATTCGCGGCCATGAAAGCCAAGGCATGATCCTCGCTGTTTCCGTGCCAGAAGTTAGTTTCTCACTCTTGGAACCGAATAGTTCGATACCGCCGGGTGCCACGGCTTCTTAAAACTCGTTGATATCTTGTTACACAGGAAAATACTTGCTACGATTGACCGTGTGCTGAATTGGCGGGATTAGTTTAGTGGTAGAATGACACACTTCCAATGTGTAGACAGGAGTTCGATTCTCCTATCCCGCACTGTGATATAATTCGGGTATTATTAGAATTTAATTGATAAAAAAATGAGTTCACAAATGAAAGGTTTGATAGCTGTAGTATTGGGAGTAGTGGGACTTTTTTCAGCTGTCTTCATGGACTTTCTCCCTAATTCATATCGAGGAATGCTACTATTCACAGCGATCATTCCGTTACTCATATCCATTCTTGCTGTGTATATTGGAGTTAAATCCAGGCAAGGTGGTGCGCGGATTTGGGGAATTATAGCAATAACCCTTGGGGTAATTGGGACAATGAGTCATGCTCTTCAACTTTTAGGTTTCGGAAATTAACATTTGCAGTTGAAATATAGCGCAAAGACCGCCCTTACGGCGGTTTTTGCGTTTCCGAGAGATGTCGGAAAGAGATCGCGTTATTTCACCGCGTCCTTGAGCGCTTTCGCGGCTCGGAACTTGGGGACCTTCATGGCCGGAACCTTGATGGCCTCGCCCGTGCGAGGATTCCTGGCCTCACGAGCGGCACGCTGCTTGACCGAGAAGATGCCGAGACCCGAAATCGATACCTCTTCGCCCTTCTTGAGAGCGTCGACGATCGTGTTGATCATAGTCTCGACCGCCTGTTCGGCTTGAACCTTTGTTCCGCCGAGCACTCCGTGCACTGCTTCTGCAATTGATGCTTTGTTCATTTGCTTTTGTTTGTTAATTGCTAATACCTCTATTATATATTAAGCCGTATTTTAGGCAATGCCTTGTCAACGGGGCTGTGAATTACCGCATAAGTCGGCAACCTTGTAAAAACATTCAGAAACTAAAGCCTGTCTACTATGAACTACCTCGCGAACTCCACCGCTCTGGTCTCGCGGATGACATTAACTTTGATCTCGCCAGGATATTTCAAGTCTTTTTCGATCTTCGTGGCGATGTCTCGCGCCAGGTTCTTGGCTTCGAGATCACCGATAGTCTCCGGTTTGACGAATATGCGGATCTCACGGCCGGCTTGGAGAGCATAAGACTTCTCTATGCCGGGGAATGAATTCGCCAACGCTTCCAGATCGCCGAGCAGTTTCAAGTAATTCTCGACATTGTCGCGACGAGCACCGGGTCTGGCACCTGATATGGCGTCAGCCGCCTGCACGATGCGAGATTCGAGGGTTTCGTACGGATATTCTTCATGGTGCGCTTGCATCGCCTTGATAACTTCCTCCGGCGCGCCGAACTTCTGTAGGATTCGCCGACCAATCTCGACATGGGTCCCGCCTACTTCATGGTCAAGTGCCTTGCCAATGTCATGGAGAAGCGCGCCGGCTTTGGCAGTCTGTACATTCGCGCCCAATTCTTCGGCGATCATACCGGAAATATGCGCCATTTCTATGGAGTGTTGAAGCACATTGTGTCCATAGCTTGTGCGGAAGTGAAGTCGGCCAAGGATTAGCAGTATGCGCGGATCGAGGCCGAGCACGCCGCATTCGTAGGCCGCTTGCTCGCCCTTTTCTTTGATGGTTTTATTAACTTCCTGCTTGGCTTTTTCTACGACTTGCTCAATCCTGGCAGGCTGAATACGGCCGTCCTTGATGAGTTCTTCGAGGGCAACCCTGGCTACATGGCGGCGCACGGGATCAAAAGAGGAAATAGTGATCGCACCCGGCGTGTCGTCAACGAGTACTTCGGTGCCGCTCATGCGCTCGAACGCCTTGATGTTGCGACCTTCCTTGCCTATGACTTTGCCTTTGACATCGTCAGAGGGTATGGGTACCACGGTTGACATCACATCGGAAGCGACCGAGGTTGCTAGGCGTTGTATCGAAGTCGTCAATATTTCCCTGGCTCTCTTGTCGAACATTTCCTCGCCTTCGGCCTCGAGCTTGCTCATTCGTTTCAATATGTCTTGTTCCGACTGCTTCTCGACGAGCTTGATGAGCTCTCCTTTGGCTTCTTCAGCGCTCATTTTGCCTATCTTTTCCAATTCCTGCTTTCTATACTCTTCGAGCTTGTCTGCCTGTTCGCGAATGGCTTTGATCTCGACTACGCGCTGTTTTATGGCCTCAACTTCCTTGTCTAGGTCGGTCTGGCGCCGGTCGAGCAAGTCTTCCTTGCGGTTCAGTCGTTCTTCCATCTGACGGACTTTGTTTTCTTTACCCTTGATCTCGACTCTGGCGTCCTCGAGCGTCCTTATGCCCTTGGCCTCGGCGTCGAGCGTTATCTTCTTGGCTTCTTCTTTGGCGGCAAGGAGCATCTCCTTGATCTCCAGCTCCATTGACCCCTTCTTGCCGAGGGAGATGATGAGACGCAGGTAATAGCCGACGGCAATGCCGACGACTCCCGCGATGGAGAGGAACAGTGCTACTAATTTGAGTGACATGGCGGTGCGATTCGCCCTTATCTTTGCTTAGGGTAAAAGTCCTGTCTTATGAATCTCTTTCGCGGCTACGGTTCTTGGCCGTTTTTCCGCTCTTTCGCTTGGCTCGTGTGGAATCATAATTTTCTCGTTCACTAAGGTCGAAAAGGGTGAATCAAAAATTTAATTTGGTAACACTTGTATCCTATGACATTTGTCCTTGAATGTAAAGTGCAGCGAATTCATTGCGCAAGTGATCGCAAATTGTGACCGGTTCGGAAATTAGGAACGAGTTATCACAAACTGTGATAACCTCAATTTTTGGAAAATCCGAACGGCTCCTTCGGCGGGATTGGTTCATCAAGAAGGTGGTTGATGATGTCGCATACTTGAGTGAGTTGTTTGCCTTGTTTATCTTGTTTAAGTTCGAGAGTAGCCATTTTCGCCGCCAATTCCTTGTGAGTCGACAACATCTCGCGAATCCGGATGAACGCGCGGACGATGTAAACGCTTACCACAACCGCTTGAGGACTGTTGAGTACGGAAGACAACATGGTAACGCCGTGCTCGGTGAAAGCATACGGAGGAAAACGCGGGTCACGGTGCTTCTGGGAACCGGTCGCAATTTGCGACCGGTTCAGGGTGTCGACTTCTTCCTCATTGAGTCTGAACATGAAATCGGTTGGGAATCTGTCGCGGTTCCGTCTAACCTGTTCGTTGAGACGCTTAGTCGTCACTTCATACAATTCCGCAAGATCCGAATCTAACATTACTTTTATTCCGCGAATGAGAAATATCCTCCGTTCAATGGTTTCGACGGGAATAATTGTCGGCGTTTTCGTATTCAATGATTTCGTCGGCATGACTGAGATTATACCAGATCCGAACCCATCGCAAATTGCGATAGGTTCGATTCGCGGTTCGGGTGGTTGATTTTTTCGTTGGAACCGATTAACATGGCCTGTGTAACATTCAAGGCAGAAATAACCAAACAAAAACATGTCAATACTCATACCAACGGTCATAGAGAAATCGAGTTTCGGGGAGAGGGCTTATGATATTTATTCGAGATTGCTCAAAGAGAACATCGTCTTCCTCGGCGGCCCCATAGACGACCATGTGGCGAACATCACGATCGCGCAACTGTTGTTCCTGCAGTCTGAGGATTCCAAGAAGGAAATAAACATGTACATCAATTCGCCGGGCGGCGTGATTTCGGCCGGGCTCGCCATCATTGACACGATGAACCTGATCAAGAACGACATCGCCACGCACTGCATCGGCATCGCGGCTTCGATGGGCGCGGTCATACTGGCGTCGGGTACGAAAGGGAAGAGGTTCGCATTGCCGAACGCGGAGGTGATGATCCATCAGCCGCACGGCGGCACCGAGGGACAGGCGACGGACATTGAGATCAGCGCAAAGCATATCGTGAAGATGCGCGAGAATTTGAACAGAATGCTCGCCAAGGCGACGGGTCAGCCGCTAGCCAAGGTTGAAAAGGACGCGGACAGGGATTTCTTCATGAGTGCGGAGGAGGCGAAGAAATACGGCATCGTCGATCAAGTCTTGGCGACGACAAAGAAGTAATTATTTCTCCAAAAACTGGAAGACTTTTTCGTTGGTGAGAACGGTCTCTGCGTAAACATTGACGCGTTCCTTGTCGGCATCCTTGTAATGCTCGAGAATGTGTTTCACTTCGTGTTCAACCTCGTCCGAAGTAGGGAAGAGCTTCTCTTTCTCAGCGATGGCGTTCAGGATCAACTGCAGTTTCGCTTTCTTCTCCGCGTGAGGACGCCACTCCGTTCGGATTTCGTCAATCGTCTTTTTGGCGTGTTTTAGATAATCCTCGAGTTTCACGCCCATTTTCTCGATATCGGCCGTAAATTGCGCCTCACTGCGGGCAAGCTCGCTTTCGACCAAAATGTCCGGCAATTCCACGGTCGTGCCGGCCAAGATATCGTCGGCGATCGCAATGCGCAATTTCTCCCGAGCCTTGTCGCGTTTTTCCTCCAGTAACATCTTTGAAAGCTTGTCTTTGAAATCCGAGACGCTCCCAAAGGCTCCGAATGTTTTTACAAAATCATCGGTCAACTCGGGCAGATCGCTCTTGTCTGCTTGCGTTATCTCTTCTGCGGGAGTCGCCTTTACATGATCAGGGTCACCTACGCCACCGGAGCTTTCGGTGGTAACCTTCTTTTTTGACGCTCTCGATCTCCTCAGTTCAGTAATTGTAGTCTCCAGCTCTTCGTCTGTCAACTTTACGGCGTCAGGATTTTGTTTCACAATTTCATCTTGCGCGATTTTCTTGTAGTCGGGCAGGGTTACCGCTGGCACGACGGCCGTCACGATCTTGAACTCAAGCGGATTGCCTTTCGCCAGTTTTGTGACTTGGATTTGCGGCTTGCCGATGGCGTCCAGTTTGTTATCAACGATGATGCCGACATACGCCTGTCCGAGCGCCAGTTCCGCCATCTCTTCGAGGATCGCCATTTCTCCAACTTTCGATATTAAAACATTTTCCGGAACCATGCCTTTGCGGAATCCGTCTACCGTCACCGACTCGTTTATGTTTTTGACGGCCTCCGTGCGATGATTTTCCCAAACTTCGCTGGGTATTGAACCTATGATCTCCGCCCGAGACCTTTCTAACCGTTTCACGGCCACATCGCCGTAAGGTTTTGTGTTTTTGTCCATGCGTGGCAGTCTAACGATTTTGTCGAGTATATGCAAATACTTGAACCCCGAGTTGAAGCGCAACGCAAAAAGGGGTTCACCGCGGCGAACCCCTTCAGTTTGCGAGAAACTTCCTCGCGCCCACCCGCGTTCGGATTCCGATTGTCGGCATAGTTCCAATTGGCGTAAAACTTGTCGCCGTTCCAATTCGCGTTCGCGACCTTGCCGTCGGAAGTACGGGAGCATATGCCATCATCCGTCCATGTCACCGAACACCGTTTTCACAATGTTCTGAGTTATGCGTTGCCGAGGTATACCTCGTCATAGTGTAAAGGGAGACACGCAATTTCTATTTTGTTTGGCAAATCGTTATTCGCCAGTCGGCGAACCGATTTCACAGCCGTATGTATTTTAATATGAAAAAGGCGCAGAGACAAGCTCTGCGCCACGCGTCACAAGGGAATCAGGTCTTAGGTTTGAGGCAAATTGCCTCACGGAACCCGAAGCGGCCGCGCTCGCAGCCCGAATCGCTACAGTCGAACCCGACCTCGCCGTTGCTCGGATCGTAGCGGCCGTACGCAACGTAGCCGCCGGAGAGCTTGTTCTCCGGAAACCATGTCCAGGTTTCCGGGTCCAGATATTGCTTCTCAACCTCGTGGTGCAGACATGTACCGATGCCGTAGGCACAGAGGTTGACAGGCACGGTCCCGTGACCAGCGAAGGTAAACAGTTGTTTGGCAAACTTGGGCGGCATACCCATAGTCGCCTCATTTGGCCTCAACGATCTTTCGGTGAGGTAAAGGACTGTCCCCATCGCGCACGAACCGTTGTATTGCATCACGTCCGTATACTCATACGGCTGCGTGCGGGAGTTGAACGCTTTGTTCATCATCTCTCGATGCGTAAGGCCGGGGTTGAAGACCGGCAGGATCTTGTTCCATGGCAGTTTCTCGGGAATTGGAAACATGTCGCGAATGCTGACTTTGACGCCAAAGTACTTTTCCGCGAACTTTTCCATGTGCCCGAGCCATTGCAAGCAATCCGTCTCCCCGATCGGATACCCGACTGCTTCAAACGGTGCCACGGACGGGATGATCGCGCTCGGAAGCACGAACCCGCGCCTGAACGCATCTGAGATTCCTCCTCTGTTTTCAGTGCGAAGGTAATGTTTGCATTCTTCGACTCCAATGGCGCCGAAGTGCGGAATGGACAATGCGAGCAAGTCTAGTTGCTCTTTCTCTAAGGTTGCCTCGTTCATTTGAGGATGCCTTTCATTTGTTCACCGAACACGCTTGCGACCGATGTGACGGTCCTTTTTGGTTAATTCAAGGTGCTCAATTACTGCAACATAGCTTAGCATATCAGCCGTCTGTCGTCAACTTACTCCCTAGAAATTCTGCGTCTCCAGCCCTTCGATCGCTGAGTTCAAATCTTGTTCCAATGATTGCGTATCGTCCGCCGTATTGGTAACCGGCTGCACCGACTGTGGCTCTTCCGTCACCGCTCCGCCTTGTTCATCAACTTGTCCCTCTGCGATCGTATTATCGGTGCCCTCCAGAGTCGCTTGATCATTCGAGCCTGAAGCGAACAGGTACAACGCCGCCACGACAAGCACGAGTACGACGATGAGAATTGTAATCATCGGCCACGCTTTTTTGTGACTGCCGTTGCCGTCGGTCGGCACTAAAGTAGATACCGGCGGTACATACGGATTGTTATTCGGTTCATTGTTCATGCCGCCAATGTTCGCGGCCGTTTGTAGACTTGGATCCATGATATTTTTTATTACGCTTGTAATCGTTTCGACTTATTAATAACAATGACTATTGAGCAGTCGTTGACGCGCTACTCGTGGCATTGGTTCCCGCGGTATTCCCAAGTCCCATCGCGTGCGCGATCGCTCGGACGACCGCAACCAACGACTCCTTCGCTTCTTTCACGGCTTTTATGGCTTCGGCGCCGACTTCACGCGGCTTCACGAGGTCAACGGAAACGAACGCATCCGATGTGGTCGTGGCCGTTACCGTCGGGGGCACATAATCTTTGACAGATTGAACTGCTATCTTGGCCTCGGCAATTTTTTCTCGAGCAACTGTAAGCAGATTCTTGGCTTGTGTCATATCCCTACCGCTTGTTTCGGCCTTGCTTATGCGATCGGCCACGCGACCGGCAATCTGTTCGAGATTGGAAATCGACAGACTCAACTGCCTGACCATGGCGGTCTGACGGATTTTGAAAGCGTCTAAACGAGATTTTTTCCTGATCTCTTTGCGTTCCTCTTTAACTTCTTTACGAAATTGAGTAGTCGAAGCCCTTTGCTCCAAAAGTTTCGTCTTCAAGGCATTCTGTTCCTCGACCCCGTTTCCGACTCGATTTTCAATCTTTTGTCTCTGAACTTGCGTTTCCGTATTGCTCGCGCGCAATCTGTTCTTCACGGTATTGATAATGCTCCGTGAATTGGGAGCCGCCTGCGTGTCGAGCGTCGTGCCGATACCTGTCGCCGCTTCGGTCTCAACGAGAGTTTGCGCGTTCGCCAAATTCACGATTGCCGCGGCATAGACGAGCGCGATTGCGGCCGTCAAACTGAAAACTTGCAATATTTTTTTCATCACGATTATTTTTTACGCTGTTAATGGTAATGAGAATATTCTAACACGCTTTTATTACTAGCGTAATTCTGGAACTTATATTGAGACCGACTAAATAATGAACGCGATGATGAGTATCGCCACAATATTCAATATCTTGATCATCGGATTGATCGCCGGGCCCGCCGTATCCTTGTAGGGATCGCCGACCGTGTCGCCCGTCACCGCCGCTTTGTGCGCGTCGGAACCTTTGCCGCCGTGAGCGCCGTCTTCGATGTGCTTCTTGGCATTGTCCCAAGCGCCGCCACCTGAGGTCATCGAGATCGCGACGAAGAGGCCTGTGACTATAGAACCAACAAGGAGACCGCCGAGCGCGACCGGACCTAGAACAAATCCGACTATTATTGGAGCCATGACAGGGATGAGCGCCGGGACGATCATTTCCTTGATCGCCGCCGAAGTGACGATATCAACACAGCGGGCATAGTCGGGTTTGGCGGTGCCTTGCATGATGCCTTTTATTTCCCTGAATTGACGGCGCACTTCTTCGACTACTTTGCCTGCCGCTTTGCCGACCGCTTCCATAGAAAGAGCCGCGAAATAGTAGGGGAGTAGGCCACCGATGAATAGACCAACGATGACCAAAGGATCGTTCAAACTGAATGTGAATGCGTTGCCTATCTCCTCCGTGTAAGAAGCGAAAAGTACCAATGCCGCGAGACCTGCCGAGCCGATGGCATAGCCCTTGGTAACCGCCTTGGTCGTATTGCCGACCGCATCAAGAGGATCGGTGACATCGCGGACTTCCTTGGGCAATTCTGCCATCTCCGCTATACCGCCAGCGTTATCCGTGATGGGACCGTATGAGTCTATCGCGACGATAATTCCCGCCATGGAAAGCATAGACATGGCCGCGACGGCGATACCATAGAGACCACCAAACTGGTACGCAGCCAAGATACCGGCGACGATTGTTAGAAGCGGCCACGCGGTTGCCTTCATGGATATGGCCAGACCTTGAATGATATTCGTGCCGTGACCACTGACCGATGCAAGTGCGATTGATTTTACCGGGTAATATTTGGTTGATGTATAGTATTCAGTAATATAGACGAGTGCGGCCGTGACGGCGAGACCGACTAGTGTGCAGAGGTAGAGCGACATGTAGCTATATGTGCCGTTGCCGCTCAT
>CAYHFU010000005.1:0-12388 GCA_964355985.1 uncultured Candidatus Saccharibacteria bacterium
GAACGAGCTTGCGAATGTGAGACACTTCGTCGCGCCGAGGAGGGAGAGGCGGGGTCAAGTATTTCTTTACAGCGCCTTCATTCTTTCGATGACGAAACCTTTTTCCCCATTCCTCTCATTCACCGTCGCCTTGACCGCCAGACACTTGTCTGGCGCGATCAGTTCGCGAAATTCTTTGTACGCTCTCGGAAAAACCACCGCGTCCGCCTCGCCGGAAAAGTCCACGATCGTCACGAACGCCATCGTCTCGTTATTCTTCGTCTGTATCGTCCGCACCTCGTTCACGATCACGCCCAAGATGACCGAATCGCCCTCTTTTTTGTTTTCCAACGCTTTTTTGATATCAATGTCTTTCTTCTCTATCACCTCGCGATATTTCTCGAGAGGATGCCCTGAAATATAAAGTCCCAGAAGCTCTTTTTCCCACCCCAGCTTCTCTTTCAACTCCGCTTTCGGCACTTCTATGAGTCGTAATGCCGGCACGCTCGAAGAATCCGCCATCATCCCGAAGAGGGAATCTTGACTCTGATCACGCTTCTCGCTCTCTTTGTTGTATTCAAGCAATAGTTCAATGTTCGCGAGCATGATACCCCTGTCCTCTCCGAAACAATCCATCGCGCCCGCTTTGATCAATGATTCCAGCGATTTCTTGTTCAAGTTTTTGTCTTTCACCCTGTCCAAGAAATCCGCCAGTGATTTGTATTTACCACCCTTCTTTCTTTCCTCGATTATCGCCGTCGAGATCCCTTGTCCGAAGTTCTTGATCGTTACCAGTCCAAATCGAATACGGTAGTTTGCAATGCCCGCGCCCGTCGCCGACACCTTCCCTCCGCGAGCCAATCGCACCCCGCTGGTAGGGCTCGCTACGGGAAGTGTCGGCTCGGGCGCGGCTGACGCATTAATAGGCGCTTTGACCCAAAAAGTATCCTGCATATCCCTAGCCGGATGGTCAGGCGGAACATTCAAGGCGTCAAAATTGTAAAACTCCGTCTCCAATTCCGGCCCCTCGGCCACCGAAAAACCGATTTTGTCGAAAATCAGGCAAATCTCGCGTATTACCGAAGTGATCGGATGCAGGTGGCCTTTTTGCTCATTATTCATTGTCATAATCTTAACAAAAAAGGCAGAATTTTTCATCCTGCCCGAATGGAGCCACCTCTCGGACTCGAACCGAGGACAGCCGCTTTACAAAAGCGGTGCTCTACCAACTGAGCTAAGGTGGCGCGAAAAACCAATCCAGTCTACCGAAAAGAATACCGCAATCAACGCCCCTCAGCAATCCTCCGGAGATAGAACGACGCACCCTCGCGCCTCACCTCGCCGCGGCCGCGCACGGCGTCAATGAGCCGCCGGCCGTGCGGATTCATGAGCGCGCGGTGTTTGAGTTCAACATATATTTTACGGATGCGGAAGAGGATGTGGTACGCGAACCAATGAGCGAGCGCGACCGCCGTGCGTCTGTTCCAATAAGAGATCAGTTTCTTTACGGACAAATAAATTGAAACGAAGAAGTGGTCCGTCCCCTGTCCCATTCTTGAAACTATCGTGCGTTTGCCCGTCCTTGCCTCGCGGCTCTTAAGACCGATCATGAGTACCATGACGAGGAGCGAAACATAGAATATTGTTATGAGCGCGTACATGGATTGATTATCACGCGAATTGAGATTTCAAATTGCTAGCCAAGTACCTTGAACCTCGCGAACCGCCCTATCGCCGTCTTTTCGCCGAATTTCTGCACCGCCGCGTCAATGAGCGCGCGAATTTTCATATCAGGATTCTTGATGAATGGTTGATCAAGAAGAACCATTTCAGAGAAATGAGCGTCCAATTTGCCCGCGAGGATCTTTTCTCGCATGGCCTCCGGTTTGCCTTTGAGATCGGCCTCGAAAACTTCCTTGGCCGTTTGCTTGTCCTTGTCGGTAATGTCTTCTTGGCTCAAAAACTTGGGATTGGCCGCGGCGACATGCATCGCGATGTCCCTCGCCAAAGCCATGAACTCCTCGTTCTTGGCCACAAAGTCAGTCTCGCAATTGAGCTCGACCATCGCGCCCACGGCGCCGTTCGCGTGTATGTATGCCTGGATCGTGCCGGCGCCAAACTTCCTGTCGCCTTTTTTAGCGGAAATCTCGCCGCTCTTTTTGCTCAATATGACCAGCGCCTTGTCCATGCTGCCGCCCGCCTCTTCCAAGGCCTTCTTGCACTGCATCACGGACACGCCTGTCCTGTCCCTAAGTTCTTTTATCTGCTCCGTAGTGATCATCTGATTGTTTGAATTTTTATTTGTTTTACTTGTAATTATTTCACTCGCAGTCCTTGAATGTATTGCTGGTTGATTTGGCGGATTGCGTAATGAATCGGTAATCGGTGGATTGGCGATTTGTGAATCGTTAAGCGGCAGCTGTGATTGATTTGGCGATGTTTCGTCTTTTTTATTGATTCTCCCTGACCAAACGATAAACGGACTCAACATAGTCTTGATCGGTTAAACGCTGAGGCTTAAATCGCTCCCTTGCCGTCCTTGTACGCCTTCACAATCTCATTCAGAAAGAAAGAAATGCTTGCCCTTGCGGCGTCGTTCGCCACGAAAGGATACTTTATCTCGGAAATGTCGCAATCAGAACCGGCCAACGCCACGATCGGGATTTTCGAATGCAGGGCTTCCGCGACGGCGGTCTTCTCGTATCTCGGATCTATAATAATCACCATGTCCGGCAGTTTCTTCATGGAGACGATACCGAGGAACATTTTTTCAAGCTTGGCGATCTCCTTGTCTATGAGCATGCGTTCGCGCTTGGTGTATTTCGCCAATTCGCCCTTTCCTTTGTCCGAAATCAAGCTCTCATAGCGTTCAATTCGCTTCCTGATATTGCCAAAGTTAGTGAGAGTGCCGCCGATCCATCGTCCGTCAACGAACGGCATATTTAGGGTCTGCGCGGCATTTTTCACGGCTTGACTCGCCTCCTTTTTGCCGCCGACCAAAAGGATAATTTTACCATCCTTGGCCAGAGCCGCGACGAATTCTTTCGCCTTATTCAACAATTCGCTCGTCTTCTCCAAGTCAAGAATGTCGGTTTTATTCTTCGTGCCAAAAATGAAAGGCGCTACGCCCGGGTGCCTACGCGCCCTCCCCAGTCCAAAATGCGCCCCCGCGGCGAACATTGCGTCAATCGTCGTATTTGCGTCGGTTTTCATCGTGGTATTAGGTTACCAAAACGGACCATCGAAGTCAATCGCGGAAAAACAATCGTCAACTTCTCAAATCCCCATGTGGGGCTTCTCGGCGGAGTTATTTCACCACTGCGTCAGTTGGGGATTTGAGAAGTTGACGATTGTTTTTCCTTCATTTTTCTTGACCGCAAGGCAACTCCGCGAAGAATATGCTCCCTTTGCCTCTGCCTTCGGATTCCGCCCAGACTCTGCCTTTGTGCGCCTCTATGATCTGCTTTGCTATGTAGAGTCCGTGGCCGGTCGAATGCGCGTTCACTTTGCCGGACTCCGCGCCCCTGCCGCCTTCGGTGAAGAGCCGCGCCTTGTCGTCCGGCGTCAATCCCACCCCACTGTCGGCCACCGCGAGCGATATCTTGTCGCCGCGGCGCGAGAGAGTGATCATGACTTCGCCTTTCTGCGTGTATATGACGGCGTTTTCGACGAGATTGCGTATGGCATGACCGATAAGATGGCGCTTGTCGGCCGAGACGGTGTAGTCCTGATTCTCGTCCACGGACACTTGCAATGTTATGCCCTTATCGTCGGCTTCGGGCTTTACTTCCTTGACCAGTTCCGTGATTGCTTCCTTGAAGTCAACCGCCTGCATGTCGTATTTCACGGCGCCGTTCTTGAGATCAGCGGAGACGAGTATGTCCTCTATGTCTACGACGGCTTTCCTGTTCCTGGCGAGGCCGGTCTCGACGAGCGAGCGCAGCTTCTCCGACACCGGTCCGTAGTCGGAGTCGCTAAGTATGGAGTCGAACAAAGCGGAAGTCACCGTGAATTGTCCCTTCACTTCATGAGACAAGAAATGCAAGAATTCCCTCTGTCCCTTGTTCGCCGCCTCCAATTCTCGTGCTAGCTTCTCGATGCGCTCGCGCTGGGAGACTTCGCGGTAGACGCTTTGCACCAACAAGACGCTGAAAATAATCACCAATATCAGCATTAAGAATTTTATCATCCAGTCCTGGAATGAACCGCCGCTCTGTAGGAGGTTAAACAAGAAAACTAACGACATTGCGCCTGCGAATAGTTGCGCAGAAATCACTTTCGCGCTCAAGAGTTTGTACTTCAATACCCCGTAACTCATGAATACCACGTACAATATGACGAAATAATTGCCGAAGGGGTAGATGTTGATAACTTGCGGAAAAAAATCAGTCAGTCCGCCACCAAATCCAATAATACCAGCTATGAAAGTGTTGCGTATCTGCGCCTTGAATATCTTGTCGGCCGAATTGGCGTATGCTTTCATTAAGAGAAATATCGAAACTGCGACTATTGCCAGAAAGAATACTGGAAATGCAATGTAAAGAGGGCCTGGATTTATCCAGTAAAAATCATAACGCATGATCATCCCTGTCTTGAAATATGAGGTCACGCTGAATAAAGCCAGCAAACAGGCAAAATAGAAAGAATATTGCAGTAGAAGACGATTGCCGGATTTAAGCAGGTTGAGTATGAAATATAAAAAAGCAACAGGTATGAATATTGCCGATATGTCGAGCAGATATTGCCATAACATCGCCGTGTCTCGACTTTCGGTCGAAGTAACGCCGTAAAGTCCAAGACCCCAAAAAGCTATAACTGTAGAGAGAATAAGCCATGACCGGTTTACCTCTGACTTACGATTGGTGGCGTATATGGTTATGCCGAAACCCAGCGCACAAAAAAAGATAATTACACTGGTAATGCCAAAAAGATTCATGGATGTTTTATTATATCATTTCTCAATGTCTTTGAACTTCATGGTCTGCCAGTGACTCTTTTTAGCGGTTGCCATGAGAGTCGGTGACGGATTGACTGCCACTGGATGTTTCACCAGAGATAGCAATTGTCGATCTGACGCATGATCTCCATATGCCCATGCGACACCTAGATCAAGGTGATGATTATCGGCAAACTTATTTATAGCTTCCGCTTTTCGGTGACCGTACATTATGTCTTTTATCTCACCTGTATATTTCCCGTCTACCGTCTCAAGTTTAGTGCATATGTACTGGGAAACTCCCAGATAGTCGGCAATATCTTTTACGATCAGTTCTGCGGAGTTCGACACGAGGATTACTTCTCTACCTGCGTCCTGATGTTCTTTGATCAATTCAACGGCTTCAGGATATATGTGATTTTTCAGATCTCTTTCAAAAAAATCACGCGTAATGCCAGAGATCTCCTGAACAGATTTTCCCTTGAGAAAAGAGTAAGCATATCTCATCGGTTTTTTTGGATCTCTCAAGAGGCCCAATTCATAAAGAACAAACCATGGGATAAGTTTCAGAAAAAATGTAAGCTTTACGCGTTTGGCGGCCAATAAATATCGTAGAAATCTCTTTTGACTTTGTCCATCCACTAGAGTCTTATCTATGTCGAATATTACGAGTTCTTTCATGATAAATGTTTAAACCGTCGGTTTGGTATCATGCTCCATTTTGCCGACATGTGAGTATTTCTTACCCGACAATCGTGATATTTCCAGCATGACTTTGTCCGTAGCATTTCTATAGTCTCTTTCAGTCAAAGTCTTACCGTGGTGTTCAGTAAAATGAATGGGGTCTCCTATGTGGAATGAAATGATTTTTTTGAATTTTGGAAATTTGTCATGTCGCGACAATGTCTCATGCGCGCCTTTTATACCGATCGGGATCACAGGGACTTGTCCATCGATGGCGTATTTCGCTACTCCAGTAAAAGCATGTAGCATTTCTAGTGAATCTGGCGCCCTTGTGCCTTCAGGAAATATCCCTATGATCTTATTATTTTTCAAGTGATCGTGAATCGTCGTATGGAGCTCATGTTTACTGTGTTCTTTGCGGTAAACTTTGATTTGCCCGGTAAATTTCATCAAGTGCTTCCAAAAAAAGTGCGAGAAAAATTTTTCGGCGGATAGGAAGTGCACCGGCCGCGGACAAACGGCGATAAAGCATAGGAAGTCGAGATAACTCTGGTGATTGAAGGCAATGATAGCGGAACCGATTTTAGGTATGTTTCCGATGCCATGAACGCCTTTTATCCAGATTAATCGGACTATGGGGCCGAAGATGGTCTTCAAGACCGCGTAAGTGTATCTCACATACCACGGATGTCTGCTTTCGGGATGGGTGTAGGGGTGAGACATGGAGTTCTGTCGCAGATCGGACCGTTACTGACCATTTGCAAAAGTAAAAACGGTGGCAGTAATGTTCAGAGAACAGGTCTTGTACGCCGCGATTCTGCCGGTTACGCAGATCAAAATCTTTTTCCGCGCAAGCTTCATGATGTCGATAATATATCATAAATGTATGTACCGGACAAACATTTTTAAACAAAAAAGTGGCGACCTTGCGGACGCCACCTGCGTATGATCGACTGTCAACATTGACGAACGGTAGAGAGTAAACGGTGGTAACGCGTCTCATAATCCCAGGAATTCGATCAACATTCTGAAGTCTTTGCAGATCTTTTCGTAGTTCCCACTTTCCTTCCTGAGATCACGATAACGGTCAAAACATCGTCTATACCCTAGAGTCTCGATGTCAGCGTGAGTCGGTTCTCCTCCCACGGGTATGTAGCAAGGAGTTTCACATATCTTGGAATAGAGGTTGAAAGCACGGATCCCGGTTGACAATTCGGGAACGGCCTGATTCAGGAACGAACGAATTATCGCGAACCTTTCTTCAGATTTGCTCATCAGGTTGAAACATACCGTACTCGCGGGGTACTTTTTCTTCCAGAGAGAGTGATGGTACATGTCCAACAAGGAGAACGGGTGCGCCGCCATGTATAAAATGGCGTTTTGCTCACCTAGATCTCCGCCGTGCCTCCGCCCCGATTCACGAATCCTTCTGACAATGTCTGCTATCGCTTCGTCAGAAGACATTTTCAGTCTTTCACCCAGGTCATTCATGACTTTGATCGCTTCTTCTCCGACATTTTCGGCCTTATCGAAAAAGAACCTGACGATTCCGTTTTGACACAAGAAATCTGTCGCGATGGAGTTCATCTTCGACTCAGTAGCTTTCCACCCGTTGCAATATCGCGCGATCGGAGACGGATCAATGATCCTGACTATAGGTCTCAACCCTTCAAGTTCGAGAATTCTCACGAGCCTGATCAACGGGATCAGACCGGCACAAAACCTAGCTGGAATTCCTTTGGAGTGTTCATAAGCGACGGTGTTTACGATGACATCGCCATCAACGCGAATCTGGCACGACAAACTATTCCTGAATAAGGGATGTTCGATATTTAATGTTTTTTCCATAATTGATGGCAGTGTACAGTGTTTAGTTAATTCTACGGTAATCTTTGAATATAGTCAAATAAAAAAAGTCCCCGCCCTTGCGAGTGGGGACTGTTGCTTACATTCGCTCATCGTGTTCAAACGGAAACGATGCCTATCTTTTCTCTCATCTCTTCCAGAGTATGTCGGATGATCTCGCGGGCCTTTATGCCTCCGAAGTGCAACACCTCGCGCACGTACTTGTCTTGCTTCGCCAACTCGGATCTCCTCTCTCGAAACGGAGCGATGAGAGCGTCAATTTCTCCGGCAAGCTCGAGTTTGCATTCTACGCAACCTCTTTTGCCAGATCGACATCCCTCTTCAACCGTGCCTAATCTGTTCCTGTCACTTTCGTGAATGAGCTTGTAAACCGGATACACCGACACACACGCGTCCGGATTACCGCGAGCATCTTTCTTCGTCCGACCGGCGTCAGTGACGCCAAACTTCAGATATTTTGAACGAATCGTTCCAACGTCGTCATTCAAAAAGATACTCGGCGTTTCATCGGATTCGTCCATTTTCCTGCCGGAAAGACCGGGAACTCTGATCAACCTTGGTCCGGCACGCGGAATCGTGAAAACATGGCCAAACATCTCGTTGAATTTGTTCCCAAGTTCTCGCGCCAGCTCAATGTTCGGAACTTGGTCAGAACCGACTGGTACTACGGTGGCTTTGGTTCCAAGTATGTCCGCCGCCATTAGAACGGGATAATACAGATGCCCCATGCTCATCACCCCTCCTCGTCTCACGATGCTTTTGACTGTGGGCAGGTCTTCAAGCCGATTTTTCGCTTGAATCATTGACAAGTACAACGCGATTTCGGCTATTTCGGGCACGCTTGATTGCGCGTAGATTACTGAGCGCTCGGGATTAAGACCCGCCGCCAGATAATCAGTCGCCATTCCAATCACATTGGAGGATATGTTTTTTGAATCTCCGTAATTGGTAAGGGTGTGCCAATCCGCCACGAAGTACATGCACAAGTTGTCACCGCGTTGATACTCGACGAACTGACTTATTGCGCCGAAGTAGTTGCCAAGGTGCATTGGACCGACCGCTCGTACCCCCGACAACACTATGTCACGCGACGAACGATCTCGCGATGATAAGTACTCTATCGTCGTATTCGTGACGAAATCAGTACCGCATCGATCGCAAGTGAGGACGCTGAATTTCTCTGTGGCAGACGTAAGGTGCTTGCACGACGGACAATACATGAGTAACGAATGGCATGACGGACATCGGCGCTCTTTTGCGTCAATGTGTTCGTACATTCCAGACGTGTTCACGTCGCATTTCGTACAATGAAGTACGAGAGAGAAATCTGATCTCTTTCCGTCATCCGCACTTTTGGTCTCGCCGCCACTCCAACCCGTGGAGTGAGTGAGATCAGACTGGCCGCTTACGACCATTTCGGCTATTTGATCTGAATTTGTTAATGGTACTACTTTGTTTGTACTCATAGGTTTTCAATCTCCTTCTAGTAGAAGATTAACACATATATCTATGTTAATCAAGATTGACTTAAATATCAGACTACGGTAGCCTTCCCGTAAACCTGTCATGATCTTTTCTCTCAAGAATATCTTGCGAGAAAAGGTTGGGTCGTGATTGTGCATAGGCACGAGGTGATCTCTGCGTCAGTGGAGATCCGGGATCCTCCGTTAAAAGGAAAATCGTTGTTGGTCCATTAGGACAAAAGACGATAAGTGGTTGAGAAGAATACTTCTCGCAACTAAGGTGGCACCGCGGTAAATCCGTCCTTAGCGCATGCAATTAATTTTGCGCGCGTTGAGGACGGGTTTTCATTGTGAAGATCCGTAAACAACGGAAAGGGCTCGCGTATGTTAAACATCGATCAGTTCTTTAAACAATTCAAATTCGACAAATCGAAGACCGGTATGATAGGCGTGGAGCGGGAACAATTCGTCGTCGACCAAAGAAAACAGATAGTGCCTTTTGCTCAACGATATCTCGAGGAAATATCAACCGCTAACGGCAGGCTCAATCGCGACAAATTTGATTTTGGCTACGAGTTATCCGCGTGCCAACTGGAATCAAAGATTGGTCCTTGCAAACTGGAAAACCTCCGTGATTGGCTTCATGAGTGCGAATGTTTCCTGTCGGGAATCGATGAGACATTGTCCTTGTCGAGGATAAGTTGCGAGCTTGCCCCGCAAGACATGCCATTGGATATCTATCCGGATCCGACCGGAAGATACCAGTCCATAACCCGGAACATGCCTGAGCAAGTGCTTTCAGCCGCTTGTAGAGTCGCTGCAACCCACATTCATGTGGGCATGCCGGACATTCACACTGCCATTGCGGCCTACGGTAAAGCATTGGCGCACACGGAAAGGTTGATTGGACTCGGCGACAATTCTTCCGGAAAAAGAATGGCTCTGTACAGGATTATGGCTAACCGTCACAATCCTGAACCAATCGCCAATCCCGATGAGTTCTACTCACAATCGGTCATCCACGGTTTTACCGACGACCCGAGAAAATGTTGGACCATCATCCGCATTTCGGTTCACGGTACCGTCGAATTTCGAATGTTCGGAGCTACCGATTCCACGGATCGGATAGCTGAGTGGGCTTCACAGTGCCTTGAGCTCTGTTTTTGAAGTCCCGTCGGGGGGAGACATTTCTCCCCCTATTTTGTTATCATAACAACCATACGAAATGAACAAAATACTGCTAAACATATTAACCCATGGCGACGAACTGGCCGGAAAACGAGTCGCGGATGGGATATCAGAAAGATATCCTCAATTGTTGAAAAACGGTTTAGATATAATCATTGCCAACGAACTGGCGTACCAGCAAGGCAAGAGGTACGTGGATAGCGACTTGAACAGAGTTTTCCCGGGAAAGCCCGATGGTAATTACGAAGAGAGACGCGCCTATGAACTCGCGCCGATTGTTTCGTCGTACGATTTCGTCATTGACGTGCATTCGACGGAGAGCGGCACCGAAGACACGGTGATAGTGACAAAAATTGATGAGGAAACCAAAGACGCCTTGATTGCCGTATCCCCGCGATATATTCTTTTCATGAACATAAAACCGGACAAATCTCTCATTTCTCGCGCTAAGGTTGGTATTGCATTCGAAATGGGCAAAGACGCAGACGAAAAAACCGTTGAAAAAACCATGCAAGGAATAGAGTCACTGCTTACGTACGCAAAGTTGACATCAGTTGAAAAGACTCTTGGACACAGAACCGAAGCGTTTGAAGTATTCCAAGAGATCGTCAAGCCCAAGAATGCCAGACTTAACGCCGACATCAAGAACTTCCATCGGATAGAGACCGGTTCCATCTACGCAAAGTCGAAAGACGGTTCGCCGATCAAGGCAGAATTTGATTTTTATCCGGTTATTTTCGGTAATGATAATTACGAAACCATATTTGGCTTTGCCGCGCGAAAGATTGACTTCTAAAACAACATTTGCTATAAATAAAGCAGATTCAATTTCGGGCGGGTGCGTCGGTTAATTGGTAAACCAAAGGTCTCCAAAACCTTGACTGGGGGTTCAATTCCCTCCGCACCTGCCAATATTAAGCCCTGGTTTCCAGGGCTTTGTCTATGGCCATGTTAGGCCGTATATTCAATCAAATCTAATCAAACTCATTGCTTTTCTGACTTCCCTCATGGTCTCATTAACGACGTCAATTGCTTTTTTTGTACCCTGGCGCAAAATGTCTCTAGCCAAAGATTCGTCTCTTTCATACTGTAGACGTCTTTCTCTTATCGGATCCAGAAAGTCGTTAAGTACCGTAATCAGATATTTCTTGACTTCGACATCACCGATACCGCCTTTTTCATAACCTTGTTCCAATTCGCGAACACGTTCGCTATCAGTGCCGAATGTTCTCAAATATGTAAACACTGGGTTGTTTTCCGCGTGACCAGGATCTGAAACTCTGATCTTTGTCGGGTCCGTATACATAGACATTACTTTCTTTTCAACTGCTTCACGCGAATCAGACAAATTGATCGCGTTATTTAGAGACTTGCTCATCTTTTCTTTGCCGTCGATACCGCACAGTCGCGGCGAATCAGAAAGCAATTCCCGCGGCTCCACAAACACGGGACCGTACAGACTGTTGAATCTGCGAGCAATTTCTCTCGATTGTTCGATCATCGGCACTTGATCTTCGCCGACTGGTACTAGATCCGCCTTAAAAGCCAAGATATCAGCGGCTTGGCTGACTGGATACACGAAAAATCCCACGGGAATTTTATCCGTCAGACCCTTCTGGAGAATTTCAGATTTTACGGTCGGGTTCCTCTCCAATTGCGCTACCGTCAACAGATTCATGAAATATACGGTCAGCTCTGCCAGTTCCGGAACCTGCGATTGAACAACTATGTTTACGCGTTCTGGATTCAATCCCACGCTTAAATAATCCTTGGTAACTTCCAGTATGTTTTTCTCGATGCGCGTCGGATCGTCGAAATTGTCGGTTAACGCCTGAATGTCCGCGATCAGTATGAATTCTTCGTAATCTTCCTGCAAAATAAGACGATTTTTGAGAGAACCGACATAGTGACCTATGTGCAGAGGTCCAGTTGGCCTGTCTCCCGTAAGGATTCTTTTTTTGATCATGTGATGATTATAACAAAAAAGAGATCCCTGTTTAAGGGATCTCTGAAGAAACACTCAAGCCTAGTACGGAACGATACCCATTTTGTCGCGAACCGCCTCCACGGTTGGCTTAATCAAGGCTCGTGCTCTTTTCCCTCCTTCATGGAGCACATCCTTTATGTACGCATCCCGGGAAGCAAGCTTGGCGCGAACTTCACGGAAAGGTTCGAGGATCCGTGCGATGCCGTCCACAAGCCTGTTTTTGCAGGCGCTACAACCGATTTGAGCCGTACTGCACGCACCGGCAATTTCCCGGGTTTCCGTTTC
>CAYHFU010000006.1:0-12371 GCA_964355985.1 uncultured Candidatus Saccharibacteria bacterium
CATGCTCGATCCGGTGGAATGGGGCTCTTATACTCTCTCAGCGAACGATGTGGCGTACGATCTGGCGGGCATCAATCCTCTGAATCCCGTGGCCGTCAATCCGGCGAGTACTCAGTCAATCCAGCTCGTTGCCATGCCGCGCGACCCGAACAGTCTCCTTGTGACGATAAAAGATGCGGCTTCGGGCTTGCCGCTTTCTGGTGCTACTGTTCGGTTGTTCACATTCGGCGGTGGCGGTTACGACAGGACTCAGACGACGGGCAGAGGGCACATGGGTCAGGCCGACTGGTCAGGCGGTTCGGGGCAGCGTTCATTCACGGCCGCGACGGAATCTTGGAGCGACGATGGCACTATTGATTTTTCGACGACGCCAGGCAGTAGCGCTCTGCGCGACATATTCGGTACTTATGCCTTAGGTGGGATGCTGGAGTCCTCGACTTTCGACACGGGTACGACCTCCAACTTTTACTCTTTGTCGTGGAATCCGGGCGTTCAACTTCCTGAAACGGGGACTGAGAGCGCGCGCGTGCAACTTGCCACCAGCCCGTCTTCGACTCCGGAGACTTGGAACTTCTTGGGACCGGACGGCACTTCCGGTACTTACTATGTTTCGCCCGATTCGCCGATAAACGCCGCGCACAACGACGCGCGATTCTTGCGTTACAGGACTTATTTATCTACGGAGACCGCGACTGTGACCCCGATCGTTTCGAATGTCTCTTTTACCTACACATCCTCCTGCATACCGCCTGGTCAAGTGATTTTCTCCGGACTCTCCAACGGTCCGTACACGCTCGAAGTCACGAAAGGCGGGTACACGGACTATACGAGCGACCTCTATGTCGAAGACCCCTGGTACGAAGTCCAAGTGCCGCTGGGGTCGTCGGGGGTGTGAGATTACCGATGTCCGACCTCAGTAAAATACGATACAATTACAAATACATGGCAAGGGATCTAAAAAACAAAAACTTTACAGAGGGCATGACGCTCGTTGAAGTCCTGGTCGCCGTCGGGATTTTTGCGGTCATCATGGGCGCGGTGGCGATGTTTCAGGTGAATGTGTTTTCATATAATAGGCAAGTATCGGGATCGTACACGACTGTGCAGGACGCGCAGGGAATATTGAAGACGATGACCAAGGAATTGCGCATGGCGTCACAGGGGGCAAACGGCGCCTACGCCATACAGACCGCCGCAGACGATACGATCATTTTCTTCGCCGATCTTGCGGGCGATGGGGTGAAGAAGCGCGTCAAGTATTTGTTTTCTCCGACGAACGCCGTCGTGTACCGCGGAGTGACGACACCATCCGGCACGCCTCCGACTTACTCGGACGCGAATACTTCGACGACCACGATCATCGTGAACGCGAGGAATGCCGTGACGATGCCGATGTTCGAATATTTTGATTCAAGCTATAACGGCGAAGGGAACGCGCTTGTGCAACAAGTAGTGACGACTTCAGTGCGAACCGTGAGGATCAACATTACGCTTGATACCGACCCGAACCAACCGCCAGAGCCGAGGACTTATTCGGCGCAGACGACGTTCCGTAATCTGAAAGACAATTTATGACCATGTTCAAGTACCGCGTCAAACCCGACACATTCGCTACACGAGCCAATCGCAACCCGCTGGTAGGGCTCGCTCCGCGAAGTGTCGTGTCTGACGCGGCTGACGCGAAAAATGACCACGGTGACATACTGGTTTCGGTTCTCGTATTCGCCGCCATCGCCGTGACGGTGACTATCGGGTTGGTAAACTGGGGCGCTACTTTATTGAAAAGCGTTCGACTTGTTGCGGAGAGGGAGCAAGTCTTGCAGATTGCCGAGGCAGGCATCGACTATTACAGGTGGCATTTGTCTCATGACCCGACCGACTTCAAAGACGGTACCACCGAACCCGGGCCGTACGCACACGAATTCAAGGATAAAGACGGCAATGTGATCGGCTCGTTTGAACTCACCATAACCGCGCCGCCAGTGGGCTCGACAGTGACGACGATCGTGTCCAAAGGAATACTTGCTTCGAACCCGAGCATTTCCAGAAAAATCAAAGTGGTAATGGCCATACCATCGCTCGCAAGATACGCCACGGTCGCCGACGACAACATGCGCTTTGGTTCAGGGACATTGATATACGGTCCGATACACTCTAATTTCGGCATACACTTTGACGGTATCACTTACGGGCCGATGTCGAGCGCGATGGCTACCTATACTGATCCGGACTACGGCGTTACGCGTTGGGCGGTATACACGCTCGACAGTCCGGCGGATCCCAATCCGCCGACCACACTGCCGCCTAGGACGGATATTTTCACCGCGGGCAGACAGTTGTCGGTGCCGGCGGTCGACTTCACGGGACTGACGGCCAATCTTTCGCAACTGCGGACTTTGGCGCAACAAGGCGGCAAATATTTTGGGCCGTCACAATACAGCGGCAATCCCGCCCAGGGGTATCACATAACCCTGAAGACGGACGACACTTTCGATATCCGCGTCGTAAGGTCGGTCAGGAATCCGCCGTCAGGATGCTCAAATTCCCAGAATCAAGCCCAATGGGGAACATGGAGTGTGAATCAACAAGCTTCAGCTCAAAATTATCCGATACCGGCAAACGGGGTAATTTTCGTTGAGGATAACATATGGGTTGACGGGACGATCAATACTGCGCGCGTGACGATCGCGGCGGGAGAGTTGCCTGACCCGGGGCCTTCGAGCTGGTCGAATATTACGGTCAACAACGACTTGCGTTACACGAACCACGACGGCTCGGATACGATCGGGCTTATCGCGCAGGGGAACGTGAACGCCGGTCTTTATAGCGAGGACGATCTCACGATTGACGCGGCTTTGGTGGCGCAAAACGGGCGTGCGGGCAGGTATTATTATTCGTCGTCATGCGGCGCCACTTATATCCGTGTGGCGCTCAATCTTTACGGTATGATCGCGACCAACCAGCGATACGGTTTCGCTTACACCAACGGTACGGGCTACCAAGACCGCAACATCTCCTACGATCCAAATCTACTCTACGGCCCGCCGCCGTCGTTCCCATTGACCTCAAGTTACTACTCAACGCTTTCTTGGCAGGAGGTGCCTTGACATAAAGCGAGTGATTTGCTTATATGGTGGCAGATGAATTTGGTCAACTTCCGCGACAGCCGACGGCCGATAAAAGGTCGATATCGGTCCGATGCGCGTATGCCGTTTAAACTTTCGGGCGGCTCGCGCAAGCGCCGTCGCTTCCAGCCTCGGTCCGCATTCGCGCGCCTACTGCGACGCGAAAAAAGCGCTTGGACCCAGAGGCCTGCCTGCCCCCATCCTTTTGAGTCGCGTCTGCGCGAGCTCCAGTGAGAGCTGACGATGCGCACCGCTTAGCCTCCAAAGGGATGGGGGCTTTTTTATTGCAAGAATTCGCGGTAGAATGCGGTCATGGCGAAAAATGAGGAACTCATGGACAAAATAGTGTCGCTCTGCAAGCGACGCGGTTTCGTCTTCCAAGGGTCTGAGATTTACGGCGGGTTGGGAGGAACTTGGGACTACGGACCGCTCGGCGTCATGTTGAAAAATAATATCAAGAATATTTGGCGCAAGAGATTCGTCGAAGATCGCAACGATATGTACGAAACAGACGCGGCAATACTCATGAACCAAGGCGTGTGGAAAGCGAGCGGACACGCGGAGGGGTTTCAAGATCCTTTGGTCGAATGTTCGAAATGCAAACACCGTTTTCGCCCGGATCAGATCGATCCGTTGTCCGTTAAAGAGGGTAAATGTCCGGATTGTGGCGGCAAGCTCGGCGCGGCTAGGCAGTTCAACATGATGTTTCAGACGCATGTTGGAGCCGTGCAAGACGAATCGTCGATTTCTTATTTGAGACCTGAGACCGCGCAGGGCATGTTCGTCAATTTTAAAAACATCGTTGATTCATTCCATCCAAAATTACCTTTTGGCATGGCACAAATAGGCAAGGCATTCAGGAATGAGATTGCGCCCAGAGATTTTCTTTTCAGGACGCGCGAGTTTGAGCAGATGGAAATAGAATATTTCGTGAAGCCGGGCGATTGGGAGAAGACTTTTGAGCATTTCCGCGGGGAGATGAAAGCGTTTATGACGGATGTTGGCTTGGACAAGGATAAGGTTCACGAATTGGAAGTACCCGACGGCGAGCGCGCGCACTATTCCAAACGGACGATTGATTTCGAGTTCGATTTTCCTTTTGGCAGGAATGAATTGTACGGTTTGGCTTACAGGACGGACTTTGATCTCAAGCAACATTCCGAATTCAGCAAAGTTGATCTTTCCTATTACGACGAAGAGACAAAGAAGCGATTCATTCCGCACTGCATCGAACCTTCTTTTGGAGTCGATCGCACCGTATTGGCAATATTGACGGACGCGTACCACGAAGACGATCTCGGCAGTTCCGCTTCGTCCGAGACTGCCGCCGGCGACAAAGAAAAACGCGTTTATCTGAAACTTTCTCCGAAGCTGGCGCCGGTTAAGATCGCCGTCTTCCCGCTCCTGCGCAACAAGCTGCAACTAGTCGAGAAAGCGCGCGAGGTATTCAAAACTCTCAAAGAGAAATCCATCGCGATGGAGTTTGACGACAACGGTAATATTGGCAAGCGCTATCGCCGCCAAGACGAAATCGGCACGCCGTACTGTGTCACGGTTGATTTTGAAACGGTGGAAAAGGGGAACGGTGTGACGGTGAGGGATAGGGATACCGGAAAACAGGAAAGAATAGCCGAGGAGAAACTACTTGACTATTTCAGTGGACTATGCTAAACTATAAGTAGAGTTTTCCAAAAGTGGCTCATTCAAATAGCGACCCATTTTCGCTACGGCACAGAGCGGCTCAACTGGGCCATTCCGTGTCGTGGCGAAATGTAGTAGCCGCACGCAAACCAAAAATTCAAACGAAAGGTACAAGCCGTGAAAATGGTACAAGCCAAAACATACACACAGGCGGAACTCGACCAGATAGTCGAGGCTACGATCCGTCAAGATCGTGAGCTCATCGTCCAGATCGTTCGAGCATTACCGCGGAATATAGACGGCAATGTCAAACAGGGATGGATCGAGAGCGGCACCGGTTTGACAAAGTTCATGTCGGGTCTCAATCCGCCGGCTGATCAATCTCCGGAAAAGCCCGCTCCGGTTCCCGAACCGACCGAGTGTCGCGAAAACACTGGAGTTTACCTCAGACTCATCTCCGGCGAGGAGACCTTAACTCTCGACCCCACGGACGGTACGGAGACGCTCGCCAACGCGGGAGATTTCTTCACCGGCTGGCTTGATCCTGACTTTGAGAATTACGGGACGAATGTACCCGGCTCTGCCACGCCGAAAATGAACATTGCCGTTTATGAGTTGATCGAGAACGGCAACTTCAGGGAGGTCTTCGGCAGTCTCGCCAATGATCCGGGCATACTCTGTCTCGGACAGGGCCAAATCATCCAGTTCGTGGAGAAGTTCAGCAAATGGTTACACCCGGACGGCCGTGTCACACTCATGCCCTTCAAGGTAAAGTTTGAAGATGGGCATGAAGAACTCTTCGTGGCGGATGTGTTTCGGTCGTCCGGCGGGCGCGTGGAGGCCGATGTGGGCCGCTTCTCGGACGGCTATGTGTGGGATGCCGAGGATCGCCATCGCGTGGTTGTCCCGCAACTGAAACTTGGATCCTAGGCTCTGAACCTATGATCCTCAATCCCTCTGACCCTAAACAAGTCGGAGGGACTTTTGTATACTGGAGATGCGACACATACGGCGTATCGTGGTCACGGCTTCGATACTATGGTTGCGTGAAAATTCGTTCGAGAGTTCTGTCGGTCAAGGCCTACGGAAGGGTGGATGAGTTTTCACAAACAAAAACTTTCAGTTGGTGCGGCCGGCTAGAGGACTTCTAGGTCCCAAACGAGATTCAACCCGTCATGATTTGGCGGGTGGTGCAAAGGACGGCCTGCCGTACGATTTATTCGTGGCGAATGTGAATCGGAACTCCGACGGGCGCTTGAAGGCCAATGTGAACCGCTTCTCGAACGACAATGTGTGGAATGCCGAGAATCGCCATCGCGTGGTTGTCCCGAAACTGCAAGTTTCTCCCGTCACGCTTTCGCGGCGGGAGTTTTCGATTGGAGGCCTTTTCTCCACGCACCGAGCTGTCGGCCGACTTCTTCGAGTTGTTCCGACAGGGTTGCATATTTGTCTGTAGGCAAGAGCTTGCTTTCCCATGCCATCTGTGCGAAAAACTTCACGACATCGAGTCGAGATATTGTCCTGCCAAGCGTCACAATCTTCGGTTCCAACGGTAAGTATGAAGCGGCGAAGGTCCATTCAAGCACATCGAGAAGGGCACTGTCTATTTTCCTGCCGAGACCGAGCCGCTCTGTTTTCGGGAAATTCCTGTGGAGCACAAGCCAAAGCTGATAAGCTTGTTTCTGCTTCGCGATGACCGTTGGTATTTTTGATTGCGGGGGGGCGCATAATGGTAATGTGTTTAGCGTTTATAAATAATGTACGAGAATACCATACAATTGTCGTTCAAGTTTATTTTTTGTCCCGATTCTATTCTCGTGTTATAGTATTTTCGTAAACTACCGGTAAATTTTCCATCTTACGACAAAATATCACTCAACTCCGCCGCTGTTACATTCAGGGACGAAAAAAGAACAATGAAATTCAACAAAACAATTTTACGAAACGGCGTGCGGCTAGTGACCGTGCCCATGCCCGACAATCCGGCGGTGACCGTACTCGTAATGGTCGAAGCCGGGTCAAAGTACGAGACGAGGGAGAATAACGGCATATCGCATTTTCTCGAGCACATGGTCTTCAAGGGGTCAAAGAAGCGGCCCAAGGCGAGCGACATTTCAAGAGAACTGGACGGAATCGGCGCGCACTACAACGCTTTTACATCGCAGGAATTCACCGGCTACTACGCCAAAGTTGACAAAAAGCATCGGGGCGCGATCCTCGATATCGTCTCGGACATGTATTTGAATCCGTTGTTTGACGAAGGTGAAATGCGCAAGGAAAAGGGCGTGATCGTGGAAGAAATACGCATGTACAACGACTTGCCGCAGAAGAAAGTCCAAGACGAATTCATGGCGCTCCTTTACGACGGACAACCCGCCGGGTGGAATATCGCCGGAACCGAGGATAATGTCAGAGGATTCGCGCGCGAGCAATTGACTGATTACCGCTCGGAGCATTATGTGGCTAGTGGTACCACGGTCATCGTGTCCGGTTCGTTCGACCAAAAGACGATTGACAAAGAAGTCGAAAGTTCTTTCGCGGGAATTTCAAGCAATCCCAAACAACCGAAGGCTCCAGTCATAGAGTCGCAGTCGTCGCCGCACATCCGTACCGTATTCAAGGAAACCGACCAAACGCATTTGGTGATTGGGTTGCGTTCGTTCTCCATTCTTGACGAGAGAATTCCGGCCATGAATGTGTTGTCCACTGTTTTGGGTCGAGGGATGAGTTCGCGATTGTTCTCGAAGATGAGGGACGAGCTCGGTATTTGTTACTACATAAAAGCGGACAATGAGGCGTTCACCGATCACGGCGTATTGACCGTAGTCGCGGGCGTCGACAACGCGCGGGTGGAAGAGGGGATAGCGGGCATACTCAAGGAGTGTCGGCGGCTCAAGGATGAGCTAGTCTCAGTCGCGGAGTTGAAAAAAACCAAGGACTACATAGCGGGTACCACAATGTTGGAACTTGAGACTTCTGACGCGCGTGCGGAGTTTTGCGGGTATCAGGAGGCGGTCAAGGGCAAGATCGAGAGTCCAGACGAACTTGTCGCGAAAGTGAACGCGGTTACCGCGGAGGATTTGCAAAAGTTGGCACGGGAGGTTTTCGTCGACGGGGGTTTGAATATGGCGCTCATTGGACGGATTAAAGACGACGAAAATCTACGCAAGAATTTCAGGTTGTGACGCGACGGCTTCGTGCTAAAATGTAAGCGTGAATGGGACTTCGAACAACCAGACGATAATAAGCACGGGAACGATCGTGAAGTTTTTCGCCGTGGGAGTGGCGATATTGGCGCTTTATTATTTGCGTGACATAGCGCTGGTGGTTTTGGCGGCGGTCGTTATCGCTTCGGCGATCGAGCCAGTGGTGCGGCGTTTGAGGCACTACTTGAAACTTCACCGGATCGTCGCGGTCGTTGTGGTTTATCTCTTGATCGTCTTTGTCTTGGCGGCCCTGCTCGTCTTTCTCGTGCCGGCGGTCATGAGTGAAGCGGTCAAGTTTATAAACGAAATACCGCGGACGGTGTCGCTCGCGGATCTCTGGAGTCCCGTGGAGAGTTTCGGCCTGCATGTCAATTCTAACGGCGCTCTGGCGGATCGCGCGATATCGCTGCGCGAATTCATCACGGGCTTGCAGACGATACTGACGGGCACGGGCGAGAGCGCTTTTGAGACGGCAAGCGCGATCTTCGGCGGTGCCCTGAGTCTCATCCTCATATTCGTTTTGTCGTTCTACTTGGCGATCCGTGAAGACGGTGTGGACGAATTTTTGCGCGTAGTGACTCCGGTGAAGCGCCATGAATACATCGTCAATCTCTGGAAGAGGTCTAGGAGGAAGATCGGCCTGTGGCTTCAGGGGCAAGTCATTCTTGGTCTCATTGTTGGCGTTTTGGTCTATATCGCTCTCACGATCGTGGGCATCCCATACGCGTTGGCACTGGCGCTTCTGGCGGTGGTATTTGAAATTATTCCGGTCTTCGGGCCGATCTTGGCGTCGGTGCCGGCGATACTGATCGCCTTTACGGAAAGAGGACTCGGCATTGGGATTTTGGTCGCGGGGCTTTACTTGGCGATCCAACAACTTGAAAATCACATTTTCTATCCTCTGGTTACCAAGAGGGTGGTGGGGGTCAATCCCATAGTCGTCATCCTCGCTCTTTTGGTGGGTGCCAAGCTAGCGGGAGTGCTCGGCGCGCTAGTGGCGGTTCCGCTGGTGGCGGCGATGATGGAGTATGTGAATGATATCGAAGAACGCAGGAAGACGGAGAGGGAGATCATTGCTTGAATCATGGTAAGATTATTCCCATGAGTAAACGACTCATAATAGGCAACTGGAAGATGAATCCGGGGACGCCGGAAGAAGCAAAAAAACTGGTTAGGAAGACGAAGAGAGCGGCATTGGGGCTCGTGAAAACGGAGATCGTGGTATGCCCGCCATTTCCTTTTTTGACTGCTTGCGTGCCTAGGAAAAAGGAGGCGAATTTCAAGGTGGGCGCGCAGTCGGTTTCGGCGGAAGAGGGGGTGGGGGCGCGTACGGGGGAAGTAAGCGCGACTATGGTCCGGGCCATCGGCGCGGAGTATGCGATCGTGGGGCATTCGGAGCAGAGGAAAGTCGGTGAGTCTGGAAACAGCGACACTGACGAGACGGTTTCGAAGCGATTGAACGCGGCTTTGAACGCGGGACTTGTCGTGATATTGTGCGTCGGGGAAAAAGCGCGGGACGAAAACGGAACTTATTTGGAGGAATTAAAGAATCAGATCAAGAACAGTTTGTTGAACACGCCTAAAAAGTTCGCGAGCAAGATTATCATTGCCTACGAACCGGTCTGGGCGATAGGGGCGCAGGAGGCCATGAATTCGGAGCAGATTTACGAGACTTCGATATTCGTCAGGAAAATCTTCGCGGATGTCTTTGGCGCGGACAATGGTCTAAAGGCGAAGGTCCTCTATGGTGGCGCGGTCAATTTCCGGAACGCCTACGAGATCATGACGGTGGGCAAAGTCGACGGACTCCTGGTCGGCCGCGAGAGTGTGAACGCGCCGGGTTTCGTTGAATTGATCAAAGCAGTCGATAAGATTACCGCGTAATTCCCCCTTTGAAAAAGGGGGTGCCCGAAGGGCGGGGGATTTTCATGAAAACAATAAAAAACATTGAACACCTCAAAGGAGTTAAAGCACTCGTCCGCGTTGACTTCAACGTACCGGTCGCGAACGGCGTCGTCACGGATGACTTCCGAATGAGGACAGCTCTACCCACGATTGATTTTTTGACTGGGAAAGGAGCGAAAGTCATTTTAGTAAGTCACATGGAGTCGAAAGACGGCGGCAATCCTTCTTTGGAGCCGGTGGTGATTCATTTAAAAAAGTTGGGAAGGGCGGTTTCGTTCGTCAAGCACTTCAAGGTAGCGAATGAATTCATTGAGAATGAACAGAAAGACGGGGAGTGCGTGCTTTTGGAGAACCTGAGAATATTCGAAGGTGAAAAAGCGAACGACGACAAATTCGCGCGGGAATTGGCGTCGCTTGGGGATGTCTTCGTGAATGAAGCCTTCTCTGCTTGCCACAGGGAACACGCGTCGATCGTCGGTGTGCCAAAATATTTGCCGAGTTACGCGGGCCTTCAATTGGAGAAAGAAGTCGAGAACTTGTCGCGCGCCTTCAATCCCACGCACCCGTTTCTCCTCATATTGGGCGGCGCAAAATTTGAGACGAAACTGCCTCTGCTTGAAAAATTCATCAATATCGCCGATTCCATGTTCGTGGGCGGCGCATTGGCGCACGATTTCTTCAAGGCAAAGGGATTCAATATTGGCAAATCAATTTCATTCGAAGATCGCGTTGATCTATCTGGTTATTTGAATAATCCAAAAGTCGAAGTCCCGATTGATGTCGTTACCGACGACAGAGAGACGAAAGCATCCGACTCGTTGAATGACGACGATACGATAGCGGACGCCGGCACTAAGACGGCAGAACTCTTAAAAAATAAGGTATCGACGGCACACTTTATTCTCTGGAACGGTCCTCTGGGTGTCTACGAGGACGGTTTCAAGAATGCGACTCTCGAATTGGCGAAGATGATCGCGGAGAGGACGGAGAGCGGCAATGCGACCTCGATCGTCGGCGGCGGAGACACGATTGCGGCCATTGAAGAATTGAATCTTCAAAATAAATTCACTTTTATTTCGACCGGCGGCGGCGCGATGCTCGAGTTTCTCGCAAAAGGCAGTCTGCCGGGGATCGAGGCGTTGGAGGACTCAGACAACTCTAAATAAAATACTTGCGTTAGCCGTCGCCCGCAGGCGAGAACAGTCCTCCGCGAGGAGCTTGCGACGAGACGGAGGAGCTGTTGTCGCCGAGAGGGCGCGGTATCAGTAGTCTTAAAAACTTGCAATGATTTTTTCCCTGTTTCCCTCGAAATCATTCGGATCGCCCTTTACCTCCTTGCTCGGAAACACCCAAACATGCGCGTGAGGGATTTCGTCGCCGATGACTTTGCTCATGACCCAATCGGTATTGAACGCCTTCCTCTGCGCCCTCGCAATCTTTTGTACCAATGCGAAATACGAAGCGATGTTCGGCTGTCCGTTTGAATTCTCGGAGACATCCCAGACCCAACGAATATGCTTCTTCGGTATGACTTGGGTGTGGCCGGGCGTGTGAGGGTGGATGTCGAGAAAAGCCAGATAATCGTCGTCTTCATAGACGATGTGCGCAGGGATCTCTTTGCGGACGATCTTGCAGAATACGCAGTCTTTTTCCATACAGGCATTTTATCATATTCAAGCCGTGTTATACTCATTTTCATGAGTTATTCGATTCGGCGGCAGTTGACCAACGAGGAACAGGTGCGGTTTGGCGGAATTTTGCCATTAGTCGCCCACTTACTCTTTCACAGAGGAATCACAGACAAAGAGGCCGCGGAACAATTCATGGCGCCGGACTACGACAAGGACACGCACGATCCTTTTTTATTGAAGGACGCCGATCGAGCCGCCACGCGGATCATTCAAGCAATAGAGAATGACGAAAAGGTAGTCGTGTACGCCGATTACGACGCGGACGGAATACCCGCGGCGGCGATTTTCGATCAACTGTTCAAAAAGATCGGATTCAAGAATTATTCTATCTACATTCCGCATCGCCACGACAAAGGTTTCGGCTTGAACATTGGCGCCGTGAATGAATTCGCGGAGAAGAAAGTCAACTTGGTCATAACCGTCGACTGCGGCATCACCGACCGCGTGGCGCTCCAATCGGCCAAGGAAAAAGGGATTGATGTCATCGTAACCGATCACCACGAACCGCCGGCCGACGGATTGCCGAACGCGTACGCCGTAGTCGATCCCAAGCGTCTTGATTGCAAGTATCCCGACAAAAACCTCTGCGGCGCTGGCGTGGCGTACAAACTGATTCAGGCGATCATTAGAAAAGGCAAGGGGGACGGGGAAATCCGCGGAAAATTTACATGGAAGGACGGCTGGGAGAAATGGCTTCTTGATCTTGTAGGCCTCGCCACGCTCTCCGACATGGTGCCGCTCGTGGGAGAAAACCGCATCTTCGCTTATTACGGTCTCATGGTATTGCGCAAAAGTCCCAGGAA
>CAYHFU010000007.1:0-12368 GCA_964355985.1 uncultured Candidatus Saccharibacteria bacterium
TCAAACGGCGCCGGAATTAGTGAAAAGGGCTCCGTTGCCGATCTTGTCGCCTCCGAAAAACTTTATGATTTCGGCACTATTCGGATGGCTGATGGAGAAGTTGAGAAGTCGTTCACCGTTACCAATTCAACCGGCAAGGATATCTTGGTAGACGGCGTCGCAACCTCATGCATGTGCACAACCGCTTACCTTGAAGGTGGATCAGCCGCCAAAGGTCCTTTTGGCATGCCCGGCCACGGCGGTCCCGCCGGCAGGGCGAACGAGCTTATCAAAGCCGGGGAATCTCGCACGATCCGCGTCGTCTTCGACCCCAACGCACACGGTCCGACTGGAGTAGGTCCGATTGACAGGCAGATTATTCTATCCGATTCAAGCGGCGGTTCCTTGGAGTTCGGCATCAAGGGGACAGTGAGGCCGTAAGAATTAAGAAAGTAAAAAGTAAAAATCAAAATGACAATTGAAAATGAAAAATGTCGGAAATTGTTATTTTGATTGACCATAAAGCATGAAAAAACTCATTATTACAATCAGCGTGGTCGCGACCCTGATCCTTGCAGTCATCGCGCTCAAATTCATGCCGGGAGTTTCGGGCATTCTCTGGAACATGTCTCAAGGAGGAACTTGGCTCTTGCCTCTGGTCGTCTTCTCGGCGATTCTCGACAGCGTGCATCCATGTTCGTTCTCGATACTCCTCATCACGATTGCGTTCCTCTTTGGCATGAATGTGACAAGAAAGAGAATACTGGCCGTGGGCGGCGTCTATATCGCCGGCATATTCGCGGCGTATCTGGCTATTGGGTTGGGACTGCTGAAAGTCTTGCACCTCTTCAACACGCCGCACTTCATGGGCAAGCTCGGTGCCAGTCTCTTAATAATCTTCGGCTTACTCAATGTCGTCAACTACCTCTTCCCGAAATTCCCGATCAAGCTCAAGATTCCCGCCAGTGCACACGCCTCGATGGGCAAACTGATCGCCGTAGCTTCTATACCCGCGGCTTTTGCCTTGGGACTTCTAGTCGGCATCTGCCAATTCCCGTGCATGGGCGGACCGTACCTCATGGTCATCGGACTCTTGCGCGATCAAGTGACCTATATGAGCGGCTTCGCGCACCTGCTCCTGTACAATCTCATCTTGATCGTGCCGCTTGTAGTCGTATTGGCGATTGCCGCGAACAAGACGCTCTTGGAGAAGGTGCAAACATGGAGAAAGGACAGTTTCAACAACGCGCATTTGTGGGCGGGCGCGGCGATGATTATTATCGGCATTCTCATCTTGTATGTTTAACGAAATGAAAAATCAACCATCATGACAACGCGACAACGATTTAAGCTCGGTGACGCTATCGCCAAGATCACGAAGTTCCTTCATATTCCTCACTGCTCGAATTGCGAAAAGCGCCGTCAGATCTTGAATGAGATAGGCAGCGGAAAGCCGTGGTCGGCGAGTGACATTATGAAAAGATTGGCTAATTGTTGCGACCAATAAAAACATGGAAAACAGATCAAACATGCTTCCGTCGGCGATCATCATCGCGGCTGCGATGCTCTCGATAGCAATCATATACAAGACAGGCAGTTCGAAGGAAACAGTCTTGTCGAAGAGTAAAGTCGCTTTGCAGGAGATAGTTACGGGCAATGACAATGGCATCGAAAATACCGGCGTCGCAGTCTCTTTGGAAGAAGAGACGGTAGCGCCTTCGGCGGGCGTCGAATTGCCGATCGTGTGGGGCGACTTGGGATTGGAACTTATCAGAGCTGGCGCGATTGACGAGATCAAATGGAGATCGCTGTACGAATCCAGAGGCATGTTCAGCGGCGAGTACGAACGGTTGCTTCTTGGCGAGAATGACAGGCGGATCAAAATTACTGGAGACAACGCCGGTTATCTCTTGAACTTGTTCTGGGCGCTGGGTTTGGCTCAAAGCAACCCGATTCTCATTCAAGGTGAAATGATGGACAAGAGATACGGCGGTCCGCAGAACTTCGCCTCGACGGGAGGTTGGACGATCGCTAAAGGAAATCCGATGGATCACTACAGTCGCCACGCGTTCTTCACTTTGACCGATGAGCAACAAACACTCGTGGAGAAAGTTTCGGAAAACATTTACAGGCCGTGTTGCGGCAACTCGACCCACTTCCCGGATTGCAACCACGGCCTGGCGATGTTGGGAATGCTTGAACTCATGGCCTCTCAAGGCGTCGGCGAAGAAGAAATGTACAAAGCGGCGCTTGCCGTGAACTCTTATTGGTTCCCGGACCAATACGCGACGATTGCGCGGTACTTGGGGCAGAAGGGGATTGATTGGCAAAAGGTTATTCCAAAAACGATCCTCGGTGCCGATTTCTCCAGCGGCCAAGGTTTCGCGAAGATCGCCGCTCAGGTAACGCAACCCGTAGAGAGGAACGGCGGCGGAGGTTGCGGGGTTGATGATGGGCAACCGATTACAGTGCCGGTGCCGAGACAAGAGAGCGGGTGCGGGGTGTAGTCTCTCATTTGAGTCGATGGAGGAGTATAAGTTCCCAAGTTGCCCGCACCCAACCAAAGGACTATACTGACACCATGAAAACCAAGAACAATCCGAAGCCCCACCTCGCGCTCTTCGGCCTCGGACGCATGGGCGCGCAGATAGCGAAGCGGCTTCATAAAAAGGGATTCAAAGTCGTTGCATGGAATCGCTCGCAGGAGCCGGTAAAGGCGATAAATAGAGCAGGGATTTTTGGCACGAATGATTTGGCGGAGGCGGTGGGTGAATTGACGGACGGAAAAAGCGGAAAACAAGATAGTAAGGGGACAAAAAAGAGACAACCGAGAATATTCTGGGTAATGCTGCCTCATTCGATAGTGGACGAATTCATTTTCGGCAAAGACCACCTCGGCCCGTTCTTGCGCAAAGGCGACATCGTCGTTGACGGCGGTAACTCGTATTTCAAGGACTCGATGCGCCGCGGCGCGAAACTGGCGAAGAAAGGCATTCACTTCTTTGATTGCGGCACTTCCGGCGGCGTGTGGGGTGAGAAGAACGGTTTTGCGCTCATGGTCGGCGGCGACAAGTCGAAGTGGCGCGCCATAGAACCGATAGTGCGAGCGCTTTCAGCCGGAGACAATTACGCGTATCTCGGGAAAACCGGCGCCGGACACTTCACGAAAATGGTCCACAACGGCATCGAATACGGCATGATGGAAGCCATAGGCGAGGGCTACGGCGTGCTCGACGCCAGTCCGTTCAAGCTCGACCTCTCCGCCGTCACGCGTGTGTACCAGAAAGGCTCGGTCGTGCGGAGTTGGCTTATTGACTTGTGCAGGAACATTTTCGACCATGAAGACATTGCCGACACCTCGGGCAAAATAGACGCGACCGGGGAAGGTGAGTGGACGGTGAAAACCGCCAATGAGTGGGGCGTCGACGCGCGGGTCATCGAAGACGCCTTGAATGTTAGGCGCGAGTCTACGGATCCCAAGAATCAAAAGAAGTTTTCCAACAAGATAGTCGCGCTCATGAGGAAGCAGTTCGGAGGGCACGCGATACATTCAAGCAAGAAATCGAAGAAGTAAAACACGGCATCATGATTAGCTTCGTCAAAGCTGATAGTCCGGACAACGGCATAAAAACTCTAGCCGAAGAAATCGGATCTCGATTGGTAAAAGGCGAAAAAGTCTCGTGGCTAGTTTCAGGCGGCTCCAATATTCCCATCTCGGTTCGGGTGATGAAGGCGGTGCGCGCGGGCGTCGAAGGAGATCCGATCTCCTCCTTAACCGTCGCTTTGACCGATGAAAGATTCGGGCCGGTTGGGCACAAGGATTCCAACTGGAAGCAACTCGAGGACGCGGGGTTTGATTTTTCGGGTGTCGAGGCGGTGGCGGTCTTACCGAGATCGGATCTCGGTATGAACCCGACACTCAATGAAGCGGTTTCGAACTATTCCAAGAATGTAATGGCGGCCATGACCAACGCCGATTTTATCGTCGCGCAGTTCGGCATAGGCGCCGATGGGCACATCGCGGGTATTTTGCCCGGTTCGCCGGCCGCGGCTTCGAAAGAGTTCGTCTGCGCCTACGAGGTGTCGCCGTTCAAGAGGATTACTCTCGCATTTCCGGCGTTGAGGAAGATCGACACCGCGTATGCTTTCGTATTCGGTGAGTCGAAGGAAGAGGCGATGGGGAGGTTGAGGGACGCGGCGCGGGGGAAAAGTAACGAGACTTTGGAGAAATTGCCGTCGCTTGTCTTGAATGAGATGCGGAAGGCGGTGGTTTATTCGGATCAGTAATTCTTTGGAGGCATGCTATAATCTTTTGTAATTAGTAGTTAAATTTTCGACTATGAAAATTACCCTATGTGGCAGTATGAAGTTCCATGACGAGATGGAAAAAATCGCCAAGGAACTGGAAAGTGCCGGGCATGAAATAAAAGTCCCTCTGCTTCGGATCGAGGTCAAAGAAAAAGGTCGTGACAGAAAGATGTCAATCCGCGCATTCATCGAATCCAATGGCGGAATTGATTCGTTTTCCAATGATCACGACATTTGGGAAGAAAAGAGTAACGCGATTGACGATCATTTCAAGAAAGTCGAATGGTGCGACGCCGTCTTGGTCGCCAATTATCCCAAACACGAAATTGACGGATATGTCGGCGGCAACACTTTGATGGAAGTCGGGCTGGCGAGATACTTGAGAAAAAAGATTTATCTGTTGCAACCAATTTCCTCAAAGTTGTCATACAAAGAAGAAATCCTTGGCATGAAACCGATTGTAATTGACGGAGATTTGTCGAAGATCAAGTAAACACAAGAAAATGTCATCCAAGATCTGCGACCACACAACCGTCGGAATGTTCGTCTGGAAAGACGACAAGCTTCTTCTGATAGAGAGGGGCAAGCCGCCGTACGGATTCGAGGTGCCGGCCGGGCATGTGGACGGCGACACCACTTTCGAAGACGCGGCCGAGAGGGAATTGAGAGAAGAAGTCGGTTTGAATACTTCGGAACTTACGCTCGTGGCCGAGGGCAGGAAGGAGAACAAATGCCGACGGGAAGGCGGCAGTTGGCATTATTGGAAGTTATATAAAGTTGAAGTTAACGGCGACATGGATCGCAGTCTAGACGAGACCAAACAAGCGCGATGGTTTTCGATTGATGAAATAAAGAAGTTCGCCAAGAGGACGGAGCAATACTTGGCGGGAAAGATCTCCGAAAAAGAGTGGGAAAATGATCCGGGACTTGAAACTGTCATGCACGAATGGTTCAAAGAGTTAAAAATTATTTAACGCAATCAACATGAAAATATATGTCCTAGGCAGCAGTCACTTCATGGTACACATGGTCAAATGTTCCGAAGAGTTGCGCGAGCTCGGCCTTGACGGATGGATCCACCCGGATTACGAGGCTTTCGTCCGCGGTGAGAAGAAGCACATCGTTCACAAATGGCAAAACGGGGAACATGCCGCCGTGAAGAGAGAACAGAACTATCTCAAGCAACACTACGAACATATTTTGGAAAGTGATGCCGTATTGATAGTGAACGACGATAAAAACGGCGTGAAGAACTACATAGGCGGCAATGTGCTCATTGAGATTGGTCAGGCGTATGTTAACAACAAAAAGATTTTTTTCTTGAATGGCATGCCGGAGAAGTCGACTTATCTGGATGAAATAGAGTCTATGGATCCAGTATGTCTTCATGGTGATTTGAAAAACATAAAAAAGCATTGTAAATAGAGAATACCATGATCATTCTCGTCTCCATCCTCGCTTCCGTCGCCGCCTTATTAGGTGGAGTCATCACCTTGAAGATGCGCGACAAACTGCATCTGGTGCTTGGATTCTCGGCCGGCGCAGTCATTGGTGCAGCTCTACTCGACCTCATACCGGAAGCGATAGAGTTGGGAGAACCATTTTACGAAGCAGGAGTGCTGACCGCGATCACCGCCGCCGGATTTTTGATTTATTTGATCGTCGACAGACTGTTCCCATTTCACGGACACGAACACGAGAACGAGGGCGACTGCGGTTGTAGAGAAAAGATTGCACATTCAATTCAAGGCCAAAATGAACAGTCTCAATCTTCAAACATCGCAACTTCTAACGCGATCAACCGCGGATCGCTCGGGGCGGCGAGCTTCTGTCTGCACAGTTTGATAGACGGTATAGCGATCGGACTCGCTTTTCAAGCTTCGGCGGCGCTCGGCGCGATCGTGGCGGTGGCGGTCGTGGCGCACAGATTCTCTGACGGGATAAATACGGTCGGCGTCATATTGAAGAACAGGGGGGAGATGAGACACGCTGTCGGCTGGCTTTCGGCCGTGGCAATCGCGCCGATCGTGGGCACGCTCTCGACATTTGCCTTTTCCGTTCCTGATAATGTTCTGGCTATCATTCTGGCGACATTCGCAGGCTTCTTCCTGTACATCGGCGCCTCTGATCTTATTCCCGAGGGGCATCACAGTCATTCGAGGTTCTACACTACGGCAATGACGCTTTTGGGAGCAGTGGTACTGTATGTCATAATCATGATTGCCGAGTAAAGTTCACGAAACAACAATTCCCCTCGGAGAAGTTGTGCGTAATCAAGACATGCTCCAGCATCGCGTGGCGGCAAATTACAACTTCTCCGAGGGGAATTGTTGTTTCGTGAACCGTATAACGCTATAATACAACTGTGAACTTACCGTCAAAGAATTCAATCGCCTCCTCAATATTTGCTCTCGTCGGCGCGGCAATATTGGGCGGCGCCGTCTACGCGTATTCTTATTTGAGCGAGCGCGACAAGAGTGCCGAGGATCTCGTGCAGAGCGCGTCCAATTTCGTAAACAACAAGAGACAACTTGCCATAGAAGAGATCAGAGTAAACTTGGCGCAGGCGAGATCAGCTCTGCAAACGGAAACAGACAAGCTAGATAGCATGAAGGCAATCGTGGAAAATGATCGGCAACTCCGTGAAAGCATCGCTGGAGCGCGGGCGCAAGCGAAGATAGAAGCAAAACGCGCGGCACTCGAAGACACCTTGAAACAGTGGCGCGAGGAATTGAAAGCGGTTCCGCCGGGAGATACGGCCGCTCGGGAGATTTTGAAAAACAAGTACCAAGAAGTGATAAACGCGCATTTTGCCGAACTTGATGAAGCCATCAACTCCGCTGATTCAAGATTGACTTCTTCTGAAATCACGCTCGCGAACAATTCGATGGGAGAGACTTTAAATACGGTGGACGATTATATTAACGATCTTTCCAATCCACCACTTACGAGCAACGACAATTTACCGTCTTTCGGCGGAGAGCAGACTAATAACGGTGTTAGTGGCAATACTAATACCTCTACCGATAACGGTAATTTAGACGGAAATGTCGGCAACAATGACGGTAACACCGGCAATGACGGGAATGCCAGCGGCGGCGTGGACAATCCTCCGCAATACCCCCCGACGCCTCCGATTGTCGTCACCGAAGACAACATTCAGGTACAACAAGACATCGTGGATCAAGTCCAAGAACAAATCGACAATCTTCAAGATCAACTAAGTGACACCGCAAACGGTTCGGCCGACGGAGATGTTCAACCGACGATTGATTCAACTCTCGACCTGCCCCCTCTGTCGCCGCCTCAACCCCGTGAATTGAATCCGGACAAACCGAAGTTGTTGCAGGGTTCTGATTTGTAACCAAATTTAAGATTGAAAACACACGGAACCCCTCCCAGGATCCCGTGTTTTTTGGCGAAAAATCGACAATACGGCTCAACGGAGCCGCGTAAAATTTTATCGAAATTTCATAACTTTTTTAACGAAATTTCATCAAAAATTCATCAGAATTTTATCGCCGTCTGATACAGTGAGCGAATATGAAGGAAACCATCAAATCATACCGCACGATTTTGAGGCCGTTTGCCGGAACGGACTATCGAGAGGTCAGTCACAAGGCTAGAACCGTTTACAAGCAGATCGCTTCAAAAACAAAGAGAAGGCCGTATGTAAGATCGGCTTATTTCAACGGAGAAAAAGTATTCCTCGACTACTTTTGGCAACATCTGCAAGCGAAGAACTGGGGCGACAAGCTGAGAAGATTGAAATATTACGAGTGCGCGATTGATCTGATAAAAAATAGTCGCTTGTCTCCCGTTGAAAAGATAAATCCAAACGATCAATCGGAAATGCTTTACAGATTTTCGGGTGTCACTCGCGAAAGGAGAAGTTTCCTCGTCCAGATCAAGAAGGATTTAAAGACTGGAAACAGGCATTTCATGTCCGTATTCCCGGCATAAACGAAAAAACCCTCCGCTAGGTGTGGTGCAGAAACCACGGGCCGAGGATCTTTTCATGACTTTATGATATCAAAGTCAAAACAGAAAAGTCAAGCCTCAGTCTTGTCCCATACATAATGAGCCTCAAAAAACCGCTCCTTTCGAGCGGTTTTTTTGTCTTTGTGAATGCAGGATTAGCGGCAAAAAATGGAGAAAACGCCTCAACCAAGCCGTGGAAAATTTTATCGAAATTTCATAACTTTTTTATCGAAATTTCATCAAAAATTCATCGAAATTTTATCGAGGGGTGATAGAGTAGTCGCATGAAGATCACATTTGAGTCATTCATCGCGTCATTCGCGAACATAATCGGCAACTTGAGGAGGCGCGCGCTTGCTCACAGGAAGCGAGTATTTCTTGTGATTGCCGTTTGCGTCGCGCTCGCAGTAGGCCTCTTCGTCGTCACGGCACTCGGTGATGCCGGCAGTCAATTCAAGGTCATATACAGTCTCGACGAGAGGCAAAACGACAAGGAAATAATCAAACTCGTAGATGACGCGGAGAAATACGCTTATTTCGCCGTGTACTACTTCACGCAAAAGGACATCGCCGAGGCACTAATGCGCGCAAAGAGGCGGGGAATAGAGGTGAGAGGCATAACCGACCGCGTCGCGACAGAAAGCGCCAACAGGGAAGTCGTCTCCATGTTGCGCTCTGCCGGCATACCCGTGGGAGTGCAGAAACATCAGGACGGCATCATGCATATGAAAGTGCTCGTGACAGACAAAGCTTTTGCTTCCGGCAGTTACAATTGGACCGGCGCCGCCACCGAAGCGAACGACGAAGTCTTAGAGATAAGCACCGACGAAGGCGTGCGCAAGCAGTATTTGGAGATAGTAAAGCGTGTGCTTGCCAAGAATGATGTCGCGGAAGGTAAAGGCGCGGGCAAAGTATTGAAGATTGATTATACTGAGGCGCCCGATCACATAGGCGAATATGCCGAAGTGTCCGGCACCGTACTCAAAGTTTATGAATCCGGCAGCGGCACCGTATTTCTGGATTATTGCAAGAGTAGCGCCAAGTGCCCCTTTACCGTAGTCATATTCGCTTCGGACAAGGATAAATTCTCGAACCTGTCCAAGTATCAAGGCGAAGTGACGATTACCGGAATTATTCGAACTTACAAAGGCAAGGCGGAGATTGTGGTGAGCGGACCCGACCAAATTGTCGTTGATTGACGCCAGGGACGACGGTGACGAGGATTGAATTGTTGCGGTATTGAAATTCAGTGGCGCGTGATACCATTAAGTCATGTTAAAACCGCATGTCGTAATCTTGGGCGCGGGCTTCGGCGGAGTATATGTCGCCAAGCGCCTCAAGCGATTGGTCAAAAGAGGCGAGATTGAGTTGACGATCGTAAACCGCACGAACTATTTCCTGTTTACGCCCCTTTTGCATGAAGTCGCCGCTGGCTCCCTCAGTCCCGCGAGCGTCGCCGAGCCCGTGCGCGAAATATTCAAAGGTTGTAATGTGAAGTTCTGCCAAGGGTCGATCGAATCGATAGATGTTGCTAATCGTTGCGTCAATATCCGCGGCGTACAATCGTCCGGCGCAAATGTGACGAATGGTTTCGGCGGTGGCAAACATTCGATCCAGTACGATTATTTGGTCATCGCAACCGGCGCGGAGACGAATTATTACAACATACCCGGCGCGGAGCAGTTTTCCATGCCGCTCAAGACTCTCTCCGATGCCGTCAAAATTCGCTCGCGAGTCATAGACTCTTTCGAAGGAGCGGCCCTCTGCGACAACCCCGAAGAGAAATTGTGCCGCCTCTCCTTCGCGGTCGTCGGCGGCGGTCCCACCGGCGTCGAGCTTGCCGCCGAACTCAAAGAATTCGTTCGTGAACTGGTCGCGCGCTATTACGGTGCTGCCGGTTGCTTGTCCCAAGAGCCACAAATTAGTCTCATTGAAATAGGTACAGAGCTCCTTTCCCGTTTCCCATTGCCGCTTCGGCAAGCCGCCACCGCGAGATTGCGCGAGAACGGCGTAAATCTCCATCTCGGCAATAAGGTTGCCGCCGTTACGCCGAAAGGCATCACTCTCTCGAACAACACCACTATTCCCGCTTCCACCGTCATTTGGACCGTCGGCGTCAAGCCCGCGATCCCGACTTTTGAAGGTTTTGTCCCTGAATTGGTTGCCGGCCGTCTTGCCGTCGACGAATATTTCCGTGTCGGCGGCGATGAGAGGGTATTCGCTTTGGGAGATGTCGCCGCGTATGTTAATTCGTCAGCCGCGGCCGCAGGCGAGAACAGTCCTCCGCGAGGAGCTTGCGACGAGACGGAGGAGCTGTTGTCGCCGAGAGGGCGCGGAGTTATCAATAAACAGAGTCCAGTCCCTATGCTCGCCCAAGCCGCCGTGCAAGAAGCTAAGATCGTTGCGCATAACATTCTTGCCTCAATACAACAAAGAAAGTTGAGATCGTTTAATTTTCACCCCAAAGGCACGCTAGTCTCAGTCGGCGAGTGGTTCGCTGTAGGTGAAATCTTGTCGACGCCGATCGTCGGCCGCTTCGCATGGTGGCTCTGGCGCACCGTCTACCTCTTCAATTTCGCCTCGTGGAAAAAGCGCCTGCGCATCGCCTCCGAATGGACGCTTAACCTCTTTTACCCGCGCGACATCACGAAGTTTTCTTGAATACAGTGTACACCACGACTCTTAATCTTGAATCCGTAATTAGATCAATCACCACGGAAACTTCTCGCCGTTGTACCAAAATTGTCCCGTCTCCGGCTTTGACATAGCCAGCTTGTAGATTTGTTCCGCCGCTTCCTTGGGTAACACAGGCGCGTCCTCGCCGCCAATGTCAGTCTTGACCCAACCCGGATGGACGGAGGAGACAGTCACGCCGGTATTTTCATTTTTCAATCGAAGCGCTAGAGTCCGCGTGTACATGTTTAACGCCGCTTTCGATATTTTATAAGCTGGGTAGCGGAGCGGTGCGTGCGAATGAGTGAAATTCTCAATATCGGCGAGCGAACCCGCTTGAGAAGATATATTGACGATGTGTCCAGGATTACCGATGGACAGTACAACCCGCTCGGTGAAATCCACGGTACCTATCAAGTTCACCTCTAAAGTATTGCGAAGTTTCGCGACGATGACTCTAGTTTCTTCGTCGTCAAAGAGCACGCCGGCGTTGTTTATAAGAATCTCGATTTTGCCGTTCGTTTGAGCGTATTGAGACACGAGAGCGCTCGCGCGGCCGATCGAGTCAGGTTCGGTCAAATCCAATTGGAGAACGGTCAATTTTTCGTGCATAATGTCGGCGGAGCCGTTCGTCGTCGTGCCTATGACCGCGAATTTTTCCAGCAGAAACTTTTCCGCGAGCGCGCGGCCAATGCCTTTGGATATGCCTGTTATGAGCGCGGTTTTCACGGTTACATTTTACCAAAAATAAACTTTCGTGTATACTCTGGCCATGAATGAAGAGCAGGTCAAAATTGAGTCCGACGGAGATCTCGACGATTCAGTCGTGGCCGAAGAAAACATCGCCGAGGCGATCAAGAAACTGCGCGAGAAATTTAAGTCTTGCGAAGCGGAAAAGCAAGAGTATTTGACCGGTTGGCAGCGCGCCAAAGCGGATCTGGTGAATGCACGCAAACGCGACGAGGAAGACCGCAAAGAGTTCGCCAAGTTCGCCAACGAGCAATTAATTGCCGACCTCATTCCTGTCCTTGCGAGCTATGACATGGCGATGAATCACAAGGAGTCGTGGGAGAAAGTAGACAAAGTTTGGCGCGGTGGAGTTGAGCAAATTTTCAGTCAGTTGAAGAAGTCTCTTGCCGACTACGGACTCGTTGAAATTGATCCTGCCTCGGGAGAAAAATTTGACCACGCCGTCCACGAAGCCGCTTCACATGAAGCAGTAACCGATCCTAAACTCGACCATGCCGTTATCGGCGTTATTGAAAAGGGTTATTCCTTGAATGGAAAGCTCTTGAAGCCGGCGAAAGTGCGGGTGGGCGAGTACAAGATTGAGTAGTGGGTAATGAGAAAGTGTCCGTAGGTAAGTAAATTCCGGGCTGTAGTATAGTGGTAGTATACATCCATGGGGTGGATGCGGTCCGGGTTCG
>CAYHFU010000008.1:0-1618 GCA_964355985.1 uncultured Candidatus Saccharibacteria bacterium
CGCAAACTCGGAAAATCCCAACGGTTTTCTTTTGGACGAGCCGTATGTCGCCCCAAATCACGCTTCCCGCGACACCGAGACGATTGAATTGGGCATTTCGCAATATTTCGTCATGGGCGACAATCGCGCGCAGAGTTCGGACTCGCGAGTGTGGGGACCGTTGGACGATAAATTCATCGTTGGAAAGCCGATCTTACGATTGTTGCCGTTAACGGCAGTTGCCGTGTGGCCTGGAGAAGTGGAGTAAAAGCCGGACAAAGCCATGAATAAAGAAAAGACCGAAAGCAGGTTCATAAAATACGACCATCTCGACAAGATCGGCGAGATCGCCGTTTATTACGGATTTACTCCCGCTAAAAGTCCCTCCGTCACCAAGGCCGACATTGAAGCCGCGAAAGACATCTTGGAGAGCGACACGATCGACGACGAAACTAGTCATCATGGTCGGCTACCTCTCCATGCCGAGGAAAAGATCGCTCTCATAAGGACTTACCATGAAGAGGATATGCAGGCGCTGTCGCAACCGGTGATGCTCTACTTCAAGAATCCGTTCAGGGGCAACGGCAAAGGCGGCCGTCACCGTTATGCGGACATGGAAATACTCGGGACTTCTGGACCAATCGCTGAGGCGACTCTCATACAGACGGCGCGACTGATGCTCGCCGAAGAAGGGTTCAAAAACACCGCAGTCGAAGTGAACAGCGTCGGAGACCGCGATTCGATCGCCCGTTTTTTGCGCGAACTCACCGCCCATTACAGGAAGCATATAAACGACATGTCACCGGAGTGCCGGCAACTCTTGAAAAACGATCCTTTCGAAGTGCTGTCCGCTCACAACGCCGACTGCGACGCCCTGAACGAGCACGCGCCCAAAGCGCTGGACTTCCTCTCCGAATCAAGCCGTCGGCATTTGGAGGAGCTTTTGGAATATTTCGAATCGCTCGGCATCGGCTACACGGTCAACAACTCGCTCGTGGCCAACCGCAAATACGCCACCGAAACGGTCTTCGCGATCATAAACACCGACGCGGATCCGTCCAAGAAGGACCAACGGGTACTGGCGGTTGGAGTGCGCTACAACGGTCTCGCCAGACGCCTCAACATGAAACGCGACATCCAAGGCGTCGGTATTTCCATTCTCGTCAAAGGCGACAAACCCCAACTGCGAAAACCGCTCTCGAAGACCAAACGCCCGATCGCGTCTTTCATCCAGCTCGGCATGGAGAGCAAGCGGGTGGCTATCGAAGTTGTCGAGAGTCTGCGTCAAGCAAAAATCCCTCTTTATTTGTCGCTTGCCAAAGACCGCTTGGGTGCGCAGGTCTCATCTGTTGAGAGATATCATCCTCCGTACGCCATAGTAATGGGCAAGAAGGAGGCTGTGGATCGCGTCGCGGTCGTACGCCGCATGGACACGCACGCGCAAGAGATTGTGTCCTTGAACGGATTGCCGAAACACATGAAAAAAGTGGAAGCTGATTACTGGCGATAACAACGAACGGCGGGAAAGGGTTTGTAGTATTGGAGAGGTTATAACGAACCCCGCTAAAAAATAGCGCCTAAAAGGTGGGAAAATATAAAAAAGGCAAAAAAAAAAACACATTACACCCCGTAGTTGCGG
>CAYHFU010000008.1:1628-12048 GCA_964355985.1 uncultured Candidatus Saccharibacteria bacterium
TTTTTGTCTGTTTAGGACTAACGATGAAAATATTTGGGTAATCATTAATGTAAAATATTTAACAGATCATATATAAATATCTTTCCCCGCCGTTCGTTGCGTAAAAATCGCTCGCGTGTTAGCATGTTTCCTATGATAAACGTGGAAATAACCAGGAACGCGAACGAGAACAACATTAGCGCCTTGCGGAGGTTCAGCCGCAAAGTGCAGGGCTCGGGCGTCATCCCGCGCATGAGAAGCAAGAGGTACAGCGGTCGCGTCCAATCCGCCTACAAGCAAAAGAAGCTCGCTTTGAAGCGTATCGGGAAAAGAGCCGCTTTCGCCGAACTCGTCAAGCTTGGGAAGGCTCCGATCAAAGTCCGCGGCCGCGGCAGAAAATAATCCCGCAGGGGCGTCGGAATTTTGTAAGTGATGGGTATTTCAATAATCAACGAAACGAAAGCGGCTTTCCCCAAAGTCGCTTTTGACTTCATCAAGAACACAGTATTGGGCAAGTCTTACGAATTGACGGTGATCATCGCTTCTCCCGCCATAGTGAAACGGCTCAATCTCACTTACAGGGACAAAAATCACCCGACCGATATTTTGAGTTTTCCTCTTTCCAAAAGCGAAGGTGAGATTTATTTGTGCCAGAGCGCCGCACGCAAAAAAGCGAAAGAGTTCGGTCTTTCATACGAAAAATATTTCACTCTGCTTTTCATTCACGGCTGTGCACACTTGAAAGGATACGACCACGGCGTTAGAATGGAAGCGTTCGAAGCCAAACTCCAAAGAAAATTAAACGAGCAAACGAAATCAAAAGATGGCACGCAATATCGTAACCGGAATAGACGTAGGCACTTACCAAACTAAGGTTGTTATTGCCAGTGCCAAGGAGAGGAACGAAAAAGGTTTTCCGAAAATCATCGGTGTCGGCGCGGCCGAAACGCACGGCCTCAGGCACGGCTATGTGACGAATGTCGACGATGTGGCGCGTTCGATAAGGAAAGCGGTCGCTCTGGCCGAGGAAAAGGCGGGCATCAAGATCAAGAAAGCGTTCGTCGGAGTAGGCGGCATAGGACTTGCGGCGACGGCCGTCACGAGCATCGTCATGACTTCGCGCGCCGACGCGGAAATAACCGCGCTCGACATTGAAAAACTACACGATCAGTGCGAGAAAGACATCCCAAACTCGGCGATTTCAAATCGTAGGATCGTCTACGCCATACCTCTCCAGTACAAGATAGACGGCGCCGCGGCTCTATCGAAACCGGAGGGCATGAAAGGCAACAAGCTCGAGCTCAAAATGCTCTTCGTGACCTGTCTCGACCACCACGCCTCCGACTTGGTACAAGCGGTGAACGAAGCCGGCATAGAAGCCGAAGATCTCATGGCCGCCCCGATCGCGGCCGGCTTCGTCACGCTTTCGAAGACGCAAAAGATTGCCGGCTCGATCCTGGCCAACATCGGCGCGGAGACGGTCTCGATTGCGGTCTTCGAAAACGGCATACCGGCCTCACTTGAAGTCTTCCCTATCGGCTCGACGGACATCACAAACGACATCGCGCTCGGCCTCAAGGTGCCGCTCGAGGAAGCCGAGCAGATCAAGGTTGGCGCGATCACCGGCAGTACCTTCCCCCGCCGTAAGCTCGACGAGATCGTGGCGGCGCGGCTCTCGGACATCTTTGAGCTGATCGAAGCGCATCTGAAAAAGATAGGTCGCAACGGACTCCTGCCGGCAGGCATCGTGATCACTGGTGGCGGCTCGGCTTTGAGTTCAATCGATGTACTCGCGCGCGCGGCCTTGAAGTTGCCCTCGCGCATCGGCACACTCGGTCTCCTTGACGGCAAGTCCTCATTCAAGGACGCGACATGGGCGGTGGCCTACGGACTTTGCATTTGGGGCCTTCACTCCGACGAAGACACGGGCGGTCTCGAAACCGGCCTCGACTTCGTCGTCCGCCACCTCTGGCGCCGCGGCTCCGACTGGATCAGACAATTCTTGCCTTAGTTTTTACCTTGAATTGAACATGATCTGGAATTGATTGACAATTCTTTTACAACAATTTTTTAACAGCCGCCGATACCTGCGGACTTTCTTTGACTCCGGTTATCAATCTGACCAGAATATCATCCGGAATCTTCGGGTAATTCATGGACCCGCCGTCTTCGATCTTCCTGATCAGGTCTTCCGCGCTGACCTCAAAAATATCGTTGCAGTTGAAAGCGCTCTCGCTCGTGAAAGTCGGATATTCCTTGCGACTTACCGAGACAATCGTCCGCTCACTTATCCCCGATCGCCTTACGAAATTTATCTTTTTGGTTACTTGGGTCGTCGAAGTGACCAGTATCAATACCACATCAGTCTTGGGATTACGGTTCAAGACCACAAAGTAACGATTCTTCGAATCTCGTTTGGGATCGTCAAAGTCAATACGGAAATTGAACACTGAGCCTTGCTCTATGCACAATGGAATCCTGATTCGCGGCGGTATGTCCATCGCACATGAATTTTTACTTGGAGAAAAACTCCGACACTTCTTTTAATTCTTCGAATGATTCCCTTGCCAGATTGAGATCTTCCTTATTTTCCGCAAACAGACTGTCTTTTTTCTGTGTGTCAACAAGTAGGTCCTTGTAATCCATTTTAACTCTCTTCTTTCCGGATTTGAGTTCTTTCTCGTATTTCGGCCACTCCGGATATTGATGGGTCATATCTTTCAATTCAAATTGATCTTTGTCGGCAAACTTACCGTACACCGTCTCCAAACAATCAATGTCGGTTTTGGAGAACACATCGTGATCGGTTTCCCGTAGAGATTCGATGTGATGTTTCTTTTCGTCGATAGGTCTGACATATCTCTTCGCGTACGACAAAACATTGTCGGGAATATTTGAAAGTTCCGCAACATTTTTCGCGCGCGAACCCACGGGTCCCAGTTTCATCGCCCAATAAACATCTCCGACGATCGGCCTTCCGTATTTGCGCAAATGCAGACGATCTGCGAGATATATGAGCTTGATCGCCTTCATCTTGTTAATTCGCCCGTCCTTTTTTCTGGCCAAGAAATTAAGCGCTTGGGTGACCTTTTTATAACTTGTTTCAATTGGCATGTTCATAACCGTCATACTAGCATCTTGTCGGTATTTTCGCATCAAAAAATCAAGACTTGTGTGGGTGCTTGCGCGAGAACGGGCGTGTGTTAAGATAGCTCCATAATATCCATTTAAGACTGCATTTCATTCATGCCCAACATCACACCGGAGATAGAAGCGTTCGCTAGGATCAAAGTACTCGGCATCGGCGGCTCGGGAGGAAACGCCGTTTCCCACATGATCAACTGCAAAGTACGCGGCGTTGACTTCGTGGTCGTGAACACCGACAGCCAAGATCTCCATCGCGCGCTTGCCAAGAAGCGCGTGCACATAGGGAAAAATCTCACTCGCGGCCTCGGCACCGGCATGAACTCTGATCTCGGCCGCCGCGCCGTCGAGGAGACCAAGGACGACATCCAAGAAGTCGTGAAGGGCGCGGACATGGTCTTTGTCACCTGCGGCTTGGGCGGCGGCACCGGGAGCGGTGCCAGTCCACTCATCGCCCGCACGGCGAAAGAGCTCGGATGTCTCACCGTCGCGGTCGTCACCAAGCCTTTTTACTTCGAAGGACGCCAGAGGGGGCGCATCGCCGACGTGGCTTTGGATGAACTCCGCAAAGAAGTTGACGCGATCATCGTCATTCCGAACGACAAACTCTTGACGGTCGTGTCCAAGGAGACGACCGTGAAGAACGCTTTCGCCATGTGCGACGAAATATTGAGACAGGCCGTCGAAGGCATTTCCGACCTCATAACCACACCCGGACTCATAAACATCGACTTCGCGGACATAAGGACGGTCATGGAAAACGCCGGCTCGGCCCTCATGGGCATAGGCTCGGCATCAGGCGAGAATCGCGCTATTGAAGCGGCCAAATTGGCCATCAATTCCCCGCTTTTGGATGTCTCAATACACGGCGCCAAGGGTGTCTTGTTCTCTATCGCCGGCGGCGAAGATCTGACCATGTTCGAGATCCAGGACGCAGCCAAAGTCATCACGGAGTCAATCGATCCGGAAGCCAAGATCATATTCGGCACGGTGCGCGACGACAAGCTGAAGAAGAATGAGATCAAGATCACCGTCATTGCCACGGGTTTTCCGGAAAATGTCATCGGAGCCACGGGAAGGCCGCAGGGACAAGTCGCGGGACAGACGACAGCAGGCACCGGTACGCAGGCGGCCGCAACGGCCTCGGAATCCTCGATCGCCTCTCTCATGCGCGGCGGCGAGAGAGAGCGCGGCAAAATATTCAATTCCGTGCCAGAACAAAAGAAAACGGCTGAACCCGCCAAAGTTGAACCGAAAAAGGAAGCTAAGGAAGACGATGACGACGATTGGGGCGCGATCCCGGCATTCCTCAGGAGGTCGAGGTTGAAGTAACCTGTCTTGTATTATCTTAGACGGGTTGTTACAATTTCTATATATGAAATTTCCTAGACCGAAAAAATTGGTGTTTTGTAACAATAAAGGGGGCGTCGGTAAAACCACCTTGGCATTTCATGTCGGCATTGAACTTTCAAAAAAAGGTTTCAAGGTAGCATTGATTGACCTTGATCCTCAATGCAATCTAACGCTCCAAACGCTCGGTCATACTTTTTATGAAGAAAATTTGTTCTCTCACAACATAAAAACGGTATATGATGTACTTAAAGCGAAGCTCGAAGGGACCGGTGATGTAAATTCCTCCATTAAACCAGCCCATGTCCGTGACAATTTGTTTATACTGCCCGGAGACATTCAGCTTTCCTTGTACGAAGATCTGCTCATAAGCGGCTACAACGACGCCGCGGCCGGTAACATACGAGGTTATTCGGATACTAGCGCAGTTGACAGGTATCTGAATGAGGTGGGCGCAACAGAGAATATAGATATATTTGTCATCGACACTTCTCCGAGTCTAGGTATCCTGAATCGCGTGATATTTTTGGGAGCGGAATATTTTATCGTGCCCACTACACCGGATAGTTACAGCGTTCAGGGAATTAAAAATCTGGGGGTAGTGTTTGAGAGGTGGAAGAAAAACTGGAAAAACACAGCTCAGGCGGCGGCGGTAGCCGGACAGACCCCCGCAAATCACGTCCTTAGAGGAGACGGTTTGTTTATCGGATACATAATAAACTCATTTAATGTATACAGTAAGAGAGTGGTTCGGCGACAGGATGACTGGCTGACAAAAATCCCTGACGAGGTTAAAAAGTTTTTGTCGGAAAAACACGGTAGAAACGGGCTTGTCGAACAGAGTTGGAAAAAACCGATAGGTTCAATGCAGGATTACGGGCAGTTAACGGCGATTTCGATGGAAAATCATCTTGCCATCCAAGAATTCGAGCGCGGCAAGATTCAAGAATTGAATCTTAAGGGCACGAAGGAACTGCAGGAGAAAGCGGTAAAAGAAATTGATGAATTGACAAATAACATCGTGAAAGTATTAACTGATTATTGAGTTGTCACTCATAGTATAGTGTCTATTTCTGCGCCGTTAGAGATCGACATGGATAATCGATATAATTCCAAAAAAGAAGCGCTTGATGCGCGTTGGTACAAGTCCCGCCGATTTCACAATTTCAATTGGCTCACGAGTAAGGTGGCAAGCGTGTTTCGCGAGGTGACTTTTCGCGCGCCAATCTTGAAACCGCGCAATAAATCTGTTACTGCTTTTGCCATGCTCGATAAAGCGTATCTTACCGCCGTCTTTTACAACTCGTCTCATTTCTTCGACAACTTTGATCGGATTGGTGATCGTACAAAGGATGAGGGTTGATACGACCGCGTCAAATGTCTTGTCGGGAAATTTGAGGTCTTCCGCGTTCATCTCTTTGACCTGTAGATTGATGTCAAGTTTGTCCGCTTTTCGCTTTGCCTCTTCAAGCATGTTCGGACTTAGGTCAATTCCGGTCACTTCAACTCCTTTTTGATACATTGGTAGATTCGCTCCGGTGCCGATACCAATTTCCAGCACCTTCCCCTTTAAATCCGAGATCAATTCTTTCCGGGCCTTTTTAAGGAGAAAGAAGTCAGTGGGCCAAACCAACGCGTCGTAACGCTTTGATTCCGCGTCATATATTCTTTTTATGTTATCGCTGTTCATCATCTCAACGCCTCACTTGTCGTACGGTCGCTTTGACCACTTCGAGAATATCATCCATAGTCCCTTTCTTTCCGCTGAGAAAATTCCAGAGTTCATTTGCAATTAAGATTTCACCGGGATCAAAGAATTTCTTAAACTCGATTAAATAATCGAAAAATCTTTCTTTGTCAAAATCAGTAGCCGTTGGTGAAGTCGGATCAAACGGGAAACCGACGAAATACTTGATCTCTTTTTCCGGGTGAAGTAATTTCAGAGCGCTTTTTGCATATAATATTTTCTGTTTTTCACCTTTACCTTCGCCGGAGTTTGGCCTTACGGATTTCAATTCTATGGCAATTATTTCATTATCCGTCTCGATATAATTATCAACCGTAAATTCCATCGAATTTATCTCGCGATCATTTTTGTCGTAGTTAAATATAAGATTGTCCTCTTGCTCACGATTAGGAATTCTTTTACCGCTTTTCAGTTCACGAATTAAGTTCTCGATGTTGGCTGCTTGGGTTTTTTTTGATTTTTAGACTGTACATTTGCGAAAATTTGCGTTTGTATCCTCCAGACAAAATGTGCGAGATGTTTTCAAAACCGCTGCCTAAACTTGTGTTCAAGCCGTGAAGCCAACTGGCAATAGCTACCAGATATGGAATCTCGACTTTCAAAGGTTTTAATTCTTTTTTAAAACATTCCAAAAACGCGTCGTGGAACGGAGCATTTCGTATTTTCTCTCCATTCACGGGAAAATTCTCAATTCTCTTGAGCAGTATTTCTTTTACGACTTCGGCAATGCGATCTTGTTTGTCTTTAGTCAGCGTCATGGGAATTTCTAAGATGAAATATTATTTCCGAGTAAGGAGTACGATCCCTCTCCGTTCGATTCAATACGGGTCTCTTGAATTGGTTCACGATCTTCATGCCCAATCTCTCGGCGATCTTAGGATACAGGTTATATTTGTCGTTGGCAACCAAGAACACATTCGCGTCGACTGCGAGATATTTTTTGCAATTATTCAAGACCTCGGCAATGCCTTGTGCATAAGATTCGCGAGCTTCCAATCCTTGTCCTTTGTAAAGCGGACCTATCTCAAGCTCATCTTTTCTTTTAAAGCCAAAAAGATCATACGCGTAAGCGTGCTGTTCGTGGTAATCAATCTGTCCGACATAAGGCGGTGAGGTAAATATGCCGTTTATTTTCTTTTCTTTTATGACTTTGTAGAGTTCCGCATCACGCTTTTTGATCTCTTCTAAAAGATCGACTCTTCTGGAATCAGCCGTAAGTGCAACGAAACGCGAGTCTGTCTTTAGTTTACTGAAAGTCTTCAGACGGCCAATCGTGTCCACGACATATCTGTCAAACCACGATTTGATCGAGAAAAGCGGCTTGCATATTTTCTTGTGTTTCCAGCAGTAATACGAGGTCACTTGCGGCTCTTTCAAAGTAGCCAAATCAGAGTGCGTAGTAGCACGACATGATCTTATGGTCCTACTCAATATTACAGCCGCAATTTTTTTGTTGTCCGTGTCTTTTATCTTCTTGATCTGACCAAAGGCGAAATCAATTTCATCTCGGATGTTTTTCATGTACCACTTATCGAGGAACAACTTGCCGGAATGGTCGTTCAGCTCAATCTCGTATTCTTTGACTAGTGCGTCATATGTAACCAGAAACTCCTTTTCTTTTTTAAGAGCATACTTTGATTCATCTATTTTGTTGTTTTCTATCTCGTATTTATATTCTGGGCTTGGAAAATGTTTATTGTTGAAATTTGCCAGGTTCGCAATCAATTTATCCTCAAAATTCTTAACCTTATTGTCAATCTCATATTTGGATATCGCTTCACGAATCTTATTTAACTCTTTTCCCAAAGAAGAGATGTCATAGGAGAGTAACTTTGATTCGGAAATCATCGAATTGAAACGAGATATGTCAATGCCGACAGAATGCAGTCCTATTTCATTCGCTTGGACCAAAGTAGTGCCCGAACCGGCGAACGGATCCAAGACTACATCTCCTTTCTTGAAGAAAACTTCTTTTTTGAAGTCATCGATGTGTCCGTCGATAAAATACTCTACAAGCTGTGGGATAAACTTGCCTTTGTACGGATGAAGCCTGTGAACATGTTTAGTCGTGTCTACTTCGCGCAAGTGGTCAAAAGAAAGCGCCCAATTCAGATCGTTCCCCAAACATTTTTTCCAATCTACCTCTCTTTTGCCGTGATAAGAGTCGTAATACCTTTTTAAGTCGTTCAGATCAACGCAGACGATGTCTCCGCCGTTGTGTTTTTTGACCTTTCCGTATTGGACCAGATAGGAAATGTTGGATTCACTGACATCTCTGTCGAGGAATTCACTGGCCCAACGACTAGCTTCGCGGATTGTTATAAGTTGTCCCGTAGTCATGATATACAAGTATAATGTAAATTTTCAAGCAAGGTAATATTGACAGGCTCGAGTTTCATTATACAAAAGAAAAATGTTATAGTATTGGGCATGAACAAAGATGAACATTTGGAGCGCAGACGCCATACTCTGGCGCATTTGCTCGCGGCCGCGGTTTTGGAAATGTACCCGGGCACAAAAAACACCATCGGGCCAGCCATCGACAACGGTTTCTATTACGATTTTGATTTCACCAAACCGATAACCGAGGAAGATTTGTCTGGAATTGAAAAACGAATGAAGGAGACATTGAAAGACTGGAAAGAATTCACTCACAAAGAAGTTTCCGCCGATGAAGCCCGCAAAACATTCAAGGACAATCCTTACAAGATCGAGCTGATTGATGAACTGGAGAAAGCGGGAGAGAAGATCACTCTTTATACTTGCGGCGAGGGTGATTCGGCTTTCACCGATCTCTGTCGCGGCGGACACGTGGAAAATCCGGCGAAGGAAATTTCAGCCGATTCGTTCAAACTCTCAAGGATAGCGGGGGCGTATTGGCGCGGAGATGAGAAAAATAAGATGCTCACCAGGATTTACGGATTGGCGTTCGACACGAGATCCGATCTCGGGAAATATGAGGAAATGATGAAAGAGGCCGAAAAGAGGGACCACAGGAAACTCGGCAAGGAAATGGACATATTTGAATTTGACGATGATGTGGGTCCGGGACTCCCTCTCTGGCTTCCGAACGGCGGAGTAATGATCGAGGAATTGGAAAGGCTTGCGAAGGAAACGGAATTCAAAGCCAGCTATGTTCGCGTGCGCACGCCGCATATCGCCAAGGATTCCATGTATCTGAAGAGTGGGCACTTGCCTTATTACGAAGAGTCAATGTTTCCTCCGATGGAGTACGAAGGCGGCAAGTATTACTTGAAGGCCATGAATTGTCCGCACCATCACAAGATTTTCGGGTCGAGAATGAGAAGCTATCGCGACCTGCCTTTGCGCATGGCGGAATACGGCACCTGTTACAGACACGAGAAATCCGGCGAACTCTTTGGTCTGATGCGCGTGCGCCATCTTCAAATGAACGACGCGCACATTTACTGTACCGAGGAACAGTTCGCGGATGAATTCAAGGCTGTGAATGACATGTATCTACAGTATTTCAAGATATTCGGCATCGAAAAGTATGTCATGCGCTTCTCGACTCACGATCCGAAAAAGCTAGGTGAAAAATTCGTGAATGAGCCGGAGTTGTGGAAGAAGACGGAGGACATGGTGCGCAATGTATTGGTTGAAGCCAAGATTCCCTTTGTCGAAGTTCCCAATGAAGCGGCTTTCTATGGTCCCAAGATTGATGTCCAGGTTTGGTCTGCCATAGGCCGTGAATTCACCCTCGCCACCAACCAAGTTGACTTCGCGGTGCCCAAACGCTTTGACCTCACATATACCGACAAAGACGGAAAAGAAAAGACTCCGCTTTGCATCCACCGCGCGCCCTTGGGCACGCACGAGCGGTTCATTGGATTCCTCATCGAACACTACGGCGGCAACTTCCCTCTCTGGCTAGCTCCGATTCAAGTGAAAATTATCCCCGTGGCGGAGGCGCATTCTGATGAAGCTAAAAAAGTCCACGAATTGTTGCGCGCGGCGTTTATTCGTTCGGAGGTTGACCTTTCGAGCGAGAGTTTCGGTAAGAAGATAAGGGCGGCAAAAACTTCAAGGGTTCCATATTTCATAGTCATTGGCGAAAAGGATATTGAGGCGAAGAAGGTGACGCTGGAGAGCCGCGGCGGGGAGAAGGTCGGGCAGTTGGCGGTGGAGGAGGTGGTGAAAAAGTTGCTGGAAGATCGGAAGAGGGTCGTGTAGGGAAAA
>CAYHFU010000009.1:0-11044 GCA_964355985.1 uncultured Candidatus Saccharibacteria bacterium
AGAGGTCTGGATATTCATGCACGAAGAAACCCCCGCCGAATCCATAAATGCCGGCGAGATCGGCTACATTGTTACCGGCATCAAAGAACCAGGCATTGCCTCCGTTGGAGACACCGTCGCTTCAATGAAAGACTCGGAGCCGCCCCTACCCGGCTACCAAAGCCCCAAACCCGTCGTTTGGGCGTCCATATACCCCGAAAGCCAGGACAACCTGCCCCTCCTCCGCCAGGCGCTTGGCCGCTTGCGCCTGTCCGACTCCGCCTTCACCTACGAAGAAGAGGCCTCCGGCACGCTCGGCAAGGGCTATAGGTGCGGTTTTCTCGGCATGTTGCACCTCGAGATAGTCACCGAGCGCCTGCGCCGCGAGTTTAACCTCGAGCTTGTCGTAACCATGCCAACTATTATCTATTCCGTGACGAAGAAAGACGGCAAAGAAGGGAAAGTATATTCACCGTCACTTTTCCCAGATGATCACGATCTCAAAGAAGTCAGCGAGCCGATCGTAACCATGAAGATCATCACGCCACCTGCGTATATCGGCGGCCTGATGAAATCAATTTACGACCATGAAGGAGAGATTATCGCCACCGATAACTTCGGCGACCAGAGAACCATCTTGACCTTGAATATGCCTCTGCGCGAGCTCATGAGGAATTTCTTCGACGAAGTAAAAAGCGTGTCGTCTGGCTATGCGTCCATTTCTTACGATATTACCGATAATAAGCTAGCTGATGTCGTGCGGCTCGACATATTGGTTGCCGACGAGCCTGTGCCCGCTTTTGCCAGAGTCGTATCGCGCAGGAGAGTCCAAGAAGAAGCCGACTCCGCCGTCGAGCGGCTCCACAAACTCCTACCGCGCGAACTCTTCACTTTCAAGATCCAGGCCAAAGCGCATGGTCGTATTCTCGCCTCACGCACTCTCTCCGGCGTGAAGAAAGACGCCGCCGCCACGCTCTCCGGAGGTGACATAACTCGCAAGATGAAATTGCGTCAGAAACAAAAAGAGGGCCGCAAGCGCCTCAAGGAACACGGCAAAGTCTCGATCGGTCAGGATGTCTTTGTCAAAATGATGCGGTCTGATTGATTGCGTCAGCCGCGCCCGACAAAAAGAGGAGTTCTCACAAAGGTTCGCCTAACTGGCGATGCCCAGTGCCTACCGTGCGTGTCAACCGAGCCTTTGTGAGAACTCCTCTTTTTGTCGGGCGCGGTGTTGTCAGTACTGCCAAACGGGGAAGTAAAAGAGGACCATGCTGATGATAACCAGCACGCCCACTACCATAAAACCGATGTTTATCGCCCTACGCGATTTTTCGTGGAATAGCATGAGTGTAGTATACTTTGGAAGATGAAATACCGCAACCGCCGCAATTGGAAACGCGTGATCGCTTCACCCGTCGCACTCGTCATTTTTACCATTGCGTTCGCGGTCGTATTCAAGGCCACTTGGAATATGGCAGAGAAGTCTCGAGGAAGCGCCGAGAGACTCGCTCAGGCGCAAACGGCACTTGACAACCTCAAATCTCGGGAGGGATCCCTCAAAGAGCAAGTCGCTTATTTGTCCACCGACGAAGGCGTCGAAGCCGAACTCCGTAGCAAGTTCCGAGCCGCCATGGAAGGGGAGTCGGTGGCTGTCATTGTCGGCGAGTCTTCGTCTGAGTCCAGTCAGGAATCAACGACGACGCAAAAATCGCCATGGTGGCGCCGACTGTTACGATTTGTCGGCTTCTGATAGTATTCTTGTACAAGGTCGCCCAGTGGCAATCTACGAAGCGGGCCTCGCCCGCCGTAGCTCGCCCTTGGCGAGCGAAGGCGGGCATGGTTTAGTGGCAAAACGACTGCTTCCCAAGCAGTAGTCCGGAGTTCGATTCTCCGTACCCGCACAAGTGACCTCGGAAAAGCAAAAGTTCCCTTTTGAAAATTTATGCGTAGTGCACGGACTTCGTCTAACCACAACGCAAACCATAAATTTTCAAAAGGGAACTTTTGCTTTTCCGAGGTCACTTGACGCCGAGTACTGTCCTCAACTTCTCTTCGTTAAAACCAACGATAATTTCGCCGCTCACGGCGATTACCGGTACTCCCATCTGACCCGTCTTGTCTATCATCTCCTTGCGCTTATCCAGGTCGGCGGCGACATTGTATTCAGTGAATTGGATTTTGTTGGCGCTAAAGAACGATTTGGCCATGTTGCAATATACGCAAGTCGGCGTCGAGTAAATGGTTACGGGAGTCTGCATGTTTGTTTTTAGTTACGAACGCGGTTAAAATATGTCGTTAATCATACACGAACTTTTTTTTCGCGCAAGAGGCACATCTACGATTTCTGTTGATTGCTTGTGGAGATCACGCCTATTCCACTTTTTCATTTACCGTGTGCCCTCGGCAGGAATCGAACCTACAACCACTCCTTAGGACGGAGTTGTTATATCCATTTAACTACGAGGGCGTTATTGATACTGACGGTCTGAATAAATGTAGCACACTTCCGCCCTAAAAATAAATCTGCTATGATGTCGCCATGACGCCCGAAGAGAGATCATTGTTGGAGCGGACATGCACGCTTGCGACGGAGAACAACGAGATTCTCCGCAAAATGCGCCGTTCGAGCCGCATCTCTATTGCTTTAACGATTGCTTATTGGGTGTTCATAGTCGGTCTTTCCGTGGGAGCGTATTATCTCATACAGCCGTATGTGGAGATGGTGACCGGTCTTTACGGCGGTGACGCTTCAAGTATCGAGAACGCCACCAATTCGCTTCGGGATCTGTTGAATTGAAAAGCAAACTAGGCTGGAGTAGCTCAGTTGGTAGTAGCGCTTCCCTGAAGAGGAAGAGGTCGCCGGTTCGATCCCGGCCTCCAGCACCAAGTATTGAATAGTGATCAAATCTAAACAGTCCTTACTTTGAGTTTCGACTGTCTCTTTTTGTCCAGTTTGGGGAGCTTCAATATGAGAAGGCCGTGTTTTTCGATCGCCTCCGCCTCGTCGACGTCTATCTCTTGAGGGAGTTGAATGGTTCGCGAGAACGAACCCCAGTACAATTCACGGACGAAATAGTCGTCTTCGTTCTCCACGCGCTCCTCCTCGCGTTTTCCACGGATGATGATCGTGTCGCGGGTGATCGTGACATCCAGATCTTCCGGCCGCACGCCGGCGATCATGCTTTTGACCACGATCATGTCTGGTGTTTGATAGACATCAACCGTGAGCTCGCCGTCTTTTTCCGGCTCTTCTTCCATCCATTGCGCCAGATCGCCGCCGTTCTTCTTGGTCGGCTTGATCTCCAATTCCCGTTCGTCGCCGTTCATCCTCACGGCTCCGGTCAATCGCTCAAAGAAAGATCTCTTGTCTTTTGTCATGTTATTGAAAGGTTAAATAATTATACGACATGTCGTGAAGATTCGCCACAAGCGTCACAAGAGTTTTGGCCTGACAGTCTTCACTTCTTCAAAGAGGACGATGAGTATTACCACCGCGGCCCAGATCCAGACGAAAGTTCGGAGCATGTCAGTGGCACTAGAGTTAATTATAGACAAATTGAACGAAGCGTGCAACGCAATAGCGGCACCGAGGCCGGATACGCCTGCGGCAATCTTGCCAAATGTGCCTCGATAATACGCGAATCCCAAAGCGAAGCCGATTACGGCCGAACTGACCGTGTGAACTAGCGTGGCGCCGACGAATCTCATGCCGCCCGTGGCCAATCCTTGAGCGATCTCACCGCCGGAGAGCGGTCCTAGGAGGAAAAGCGCATTTTCCACTGCGGAAAAGCCGAGCGCGACCGTAATCGCGTATATCATGGCGTCTATCGGCTCGTCGTTCCAGCGCGTGCGCAATGCGACTACGCCGACGACCGTGAATTTCACTATTTCTTCCAAGGCGGCCCAAAGTGTATAGCGCAGAGCTTCATTCCTGGCTAAATCCGCTATCCACTTTTCACCGAATATGGCGATGACGACCGAAGCGCACCCCGCCAAAAATGAGCCAAAAATGAGCCATCTCGGTTCCGGGTGTCCAATGTCTTCTCTGAGCCAAAAAGCCAGCCATACGAATGCGGGGACGATACCTGCAAGGAGCGCGTAAACGAGGACGAGCGATGGCATGGGGATATTATACCGTCAGCTACCCCTATTGACAAATGGCCTTGAATGGTATAGAAGTCAAGTAGATCTGAAACCCTCGGTTAGAGCTCCCAAACCTCCAATTTGACGCTTCACGGCGTCGGGTTTGACGGGTTTGACCGAAAATTGAAAGTCAAAGAATATGAAAACACGCCTATCATGTTTGGTCATAGCACTGTCTTTTATCGCATCAACTGTTTCGGGCGCGGATGCGCCAGCGGTCATCAAAGTAACGCCTGTTCTTCTCGCCGCCCAGCCATCGTCGTCTTGGACGGCCGGCGCGGACAAAGTGATTGCCGACGCGTTAGAGGATTTACCACTGACGAATACGGCGGTAGTCGCTCCGACGGACTATGCGACATGCGATTACCGCATTGGTTGGCAGAATCTCGTCTACTCCACCTCTACCAACATGTGGGACGGGAGATTGAATCCCGTAGCTCCGTTCAACGGCGAATACGGCCGTGTCGTCTGGGCTCTCGTTGACGCGCAGTCGGTATCTGGTAACGATGATTTGTCACTGGACATGATCGAAGTGATCACAGCCTCCAACGACGGTAATGCGTTGGGCAAGACGATTGAGTTCGTCGGTGACAATTACACGCCTCGAGCTCTTGCCGTGAAGAAAGACGGTACAAAGCTCGTGAACGGTCCCACTTCCGGGAAAGGTAAGCGAGTGCTGGCTTTGGTAAAGTCTCCGTTGTTCAATATCGGCGGTACGCAGGTCGGCCTCGACGAGGTCAGGGACTGGGTCGCGTCGTACGGCGTTTACGCGCTCACTTATACGGCGCAAGTAGTCGGAAATGACGCAACTAGGTCAAAGGCCAAAGTGAGCACTTCTGATGTCATGTCGTTGTTCAGTTTACGACTTCAATCAGACCAGTTGTCGATCGTCGGCGGCGAAAGCGACCGCGATTACGCGGTCTACTCGTCAGCGACCGTCAATGGCAACTGGCGATTCGTCGGAATTCTACACGGAAATACCGTAATTACCGTTCCGGTTACAGGTGAAGCGACTTTCTTCAAGGCAGTTGCTCAATAATTGAGGCGCATTGATGCGCAAACTCCTCCTGAAGTCTACGGGCTTCAGGAGGGTTTTCATTTGACGAAATTGGTGCTGTCTGGTAGAGTTTGGAAATCCGGCAATATTGCCGTAGTCAGCAAGATTATCAACGTATTTAGCTGTAAAATCAGAAATAAACACATGAGTAAAAAACTTTTAATAGCGGTCGCATTTGCGGTTGTTCTTATATTGCCTGTGGCAGCGTTAGCTCAACCTGCTACTGACGAAGGTTCGACGAGTGCCGCTCCCGGCATTGGTGATGCCGATACGAGTGCCGCTCCTGGCATGCCCGCCGTTGGGGATTCGTCTACGAGTGCCGCTCCGGCAGCTCCTTCAACCGATGATGCCGCTACTAGCGCCGCCACGGCCTCTACGGAAAGCAACACCGGTTCCACCGGTGGTGGTTCGACCGGCTCTTCCGGCGGTCGTGCTCGGTTCGTACCTCTAGCCTTGAATTTATCGGCGGCTAATACTTCCGGAAATTGTTCACTCATCACGACTTACCTGAAACAAAGTTGGAACAATCCGGCGGCCGAGGTCGTCAAACTCCAGATGTTCCTTAGAAATATCGAGAAGTTGAATGTTGCGGTCACCGGTTCGTTCGACGATCAGACGAAGGTAGGCGTCGAAGCTTTCCAAAAGAAGTACTCCACTGAAGTGCTCGGTCCTTGGGACTCGACTCTTCCTTCTGGCACCGTCTATATCACAACATTGAAAAAGATCAATCAACTCGCTTGCGGCACGCCGATTACGCTTGACGCGTCAGAATTGGCGACGGTCGTCAAACACATCCGCGAGAGGGATTTCGGCACTTCTATGACTGAAATAGGCACCGCCGCGCAACCCGGCAATGAGATTACCGCCACTGGCTCCGTTCCAATCGGCCCAACCATTATCGGCGAAGGCGAGAGCGATGAAGATTCGAATGTGGCCGCCGTCGGAGGAGCTTCGGTCTTGAAGCGCTTCTGGCAGTTCTTGAAGAACATCTTCTAAAGTTTCTTCGTTCCTTGCGCGCGCAATATGTTTCGCTCAGCCGGGGCTCCTCGCAGAGCTCCGGCTAGCGCTATCATGAGCGCGTTGTCTCCGGATATGTGTCTTGAAGGCAGGAATAGGGGAATGCTCGATTTCTCTGTCAATTTTTCAAACCTTTCGCGAATCCTCCGATTGGCCGATACGCCGCCGCCGATTATTAGTGCGCGTGCGCCGACCTCCTCTATTGTCTCTCGCGTTTTCTTCTCGAGTACTTCCGTGACGGCCAATTCAAATTCTAAGGCCAATCCTTTCTTGTAAGTTTCCGTGAAAGAGTCTTCTTCCTGCGCCTTTCTGACTGCGTAAAGCACTGCCGTCTTCAAGCCGGAAAAGGAGAAGTTAAAATCACCGCTTCCGATCATCGGTCTGGGTAGTTTTACCGGCGGCTGTATTCCTTCCTCCTCCGCTTGCGTTGCTAATCTGGAAATGTGCGGTCCGCCGGGATAGGGAAGTCCGAGGAGTCTCGCCGTCTTGTCGAATGCTTCGCCACAGGCGTCGTCGAGTGTTTGGCCGAGAATTTGGTACGACCATCCCGAGGCCTCCCCTCCGGAAACTAGGCCTCTTGAGGTTCTTCCTTCGGAAATTTTCACCAATTCAGTGTGTCCGCCACTGATCAAGAGCGCGATCGCTGGTAATTCGAATTCCTTTAACTTCTGCCAAGATCCTCTAGGAGCGTCTGATTCCAACAATGAACCGACGATGTGTCCTTCCATGTGATTTACGGGAATTACGGGCACTCTCCACTTTTCACCGAGTTCTCTCGCAAATTCAATACCCACCCAGAGAGCCGGCTCGAGTCCAGGTCCTTCCGTCACGGCAATCGCGTCGACTTTTAAAACACTCAAGTCACTGAACAGCTTGCTGAAAAGAATCGGCAGATTCTTCTTGTGTTCTCTCTTGGCGAGATTCGGATACACGCCCCCGTAAGCGCTATGTAGTTCCGCCTGTGAATGCACCAAAGAATCAATCACGCGGCATTCGAAAACGCCGCCCGTCTTCCGCGTTTCGATCAAAGCGAGCGCGGTCTCGTCGCAACTTGTCTCAATTCCGAGGATGATCATTTGTGCGCGCTGTGGGATCAGAATTAGCTTGTAATGTGGTTAAAATGTAATCCCCAATTTCGCTTGACTTTTAACTAACTGTTAGCTAGTATGCGGGTATTCAGACGAAAAGGGGTCCAAACGGTTAATTACCTAAGGCACCCTTTTCTTTTTATATAGATTATCTACCGCTATTTTCGCTTTGATATCTTTGTTATCTAAATATAGAAAATATTTATTCGACAGCTTCTTATAAAGTGAAGACGCAAAATCCATATTTGGAAATAAAATTTTTTCGAATCTGTTTTCCTCAATCAAGAAATCAACGAGCAATTTATAGTCGCCATCTCCGGAGACGAGGACAATGTTGTCAAAATTCTCTTTCTTATACATCTTCTTCATTATGTGAAAAATGATATCTGAATCCACTTTCCCTTTTTTCTTACCGATCATGGCCGGGTTATGTTCTCGAAATTTAAGAATGAAACCAGCCTTCTGAATCTCGTCATACAATTCTTGATTTTCTTCTTGAATGTATCCAAGAAAATAATAAGCTTCACTGACGGCGTATTTCTCCCTAAGATATACGCGAAATCGCACCAAATCAATTTTCCAAGGTTTGATTTCTAGTTTCGCAGTACCCATATACAGATTTTGTCCGTCTATGAATGCGAGGTTGCTAACTTTTTTATTGTCAGGTTTCATAATTTATGACTACTTTATGGTTACAGTTCAATGGTGCGCGATGTGGGACGATATTAGAACGGAATTAATCAAAGTCTATCACTAATGGTAAATGATCGGAGATTGTCACATCTGGGACTAAAAATCTGTTTATGGATATATTGCTATCGACAAAGGCATAATCAGAGTATCTCAACTCTTTTGGATATAAAGTGCTTCTTGTACTCACGATTTTATATTTTTGAATCAAATCCGTATACACATCACCCAACATTTGAATGGATTTAGTTTCGGGTAATAGATTGAAGTCGCCACAGATGATCTTCTTGCCATTAGCAATTTCAGCCAGGCTGATAATTTGCTTGCTCTGAACAAGTTTAGCTTCTGTATCTTTCTTGATTCCACCCTGCCACAAACCGTGAATATTCAAAACAGCGTAATCTCCCGCTTCAACAGCCATTGCAGCTCCGGCAGCAAATCTTCCTGAATAATCAGTCCATTTTGTTTCCAAATCGTATAATCTAACTCCTTGGACAAATTTCTGGTTGAGCTTTGAGTTCACAAAACAAGCGATTCCGTATTTGAAATCGAGGTCTCTCGATTTTTCACTATAGTACCCACCTTCACCATACTCAGAAAAATAACCTTTGTGATTCGGCAATAATTTTGCTATATCCTCGTATCCACTCTTTAATTCATCTCTACTCGTCTTTCCAATTCCACTTTTTAAAACTTCCTGAAAACAATAAATATCCGCGGAATTATTTTCCTTGATGAATTTAAATAATGATTCAGACTCCCTACAACCCCATGTGTTTAGACATATAGTTTTCATATGGCTGGATTGGCACCTTGAACCGGTTTGAACCTGCCGATTCCTTTTAATGAAAATGTGTAATGCGTATAGTTTCCAATGACTCCTGCACCAGCCTTTGCTATAGCTTCACGTAATTTGTCAGCGTGTGATTCCGGTGAGAATATGACTATTTTGTAGATTTTTTCCATTGTGCGCGTTGTAGGATTCGAACCTACGACCCTCGTCACGTCAAGACGATGCTCTACCAACTGAGCTAAACGCGCGTACGAGTAACAATTTATCAGAGTTTGTCCACAACATCAATCCCACGCTTGGATGCGTTTGAGACATTGATCGTTCTGACATGGTCAAGAGTAGATTTTCCTTCGTTCCGAGAAATCGTCAATTCAACCAGCATTCCATTCATGGTCTCGGGAGAGAAATATTGGTCGAAGAGGAGGTTGCCGAGCGAGTAGTAGACGGGTATGTTGCCAAGCCATTCATTCTCGCCCACGACATGCGAATGCGAACCGATGACAGCGTCCGCGCCGGCGGTGACCAATTCACGGGCTTGTTCTCTCATTCGCTCCGTCGGCTTTGCTGAATATTCCTCGCCCCAATGGGGCATGACTACGATGAAATAATCTTTTCCGGCCAATTCTTTGACTTCGGCGACGATCCGGTCGAAACCTCCTTGAAAAGCGTGATAACCGACCAATGCTACGCACGTGCCTTTCTTGCAAACAGTCGTCTCGTTCGAAGCCGCGTTCCAAGGCGTGCCGAACCATTTTACGCCGGCCTCATCCAAATATTTTCTTGTCTCCTCGATCCCTTTTATACCAAAGTTGTCGCTGTGATTGTTAGCCAGACTGACGGCCGTGATCCCCGCTCGCGCGAGCGCTGCTGCCGTCTCCGGCGCGAAGGTGAAGATGAAAGAGTCGCCGGTGGTGCCGTCGGCGAACAAAGTCTTTGAAGGCTCATCGGTAATCGGCCCTTCGAGATTGGCGACGACGATGTCGGCGGCCTTGAATGTGGGGGCGACGCCTTTGAGCAGGGAGTCATAGCCGTATCTTTCTCCGATCAATCGAATGCCGCGGTCGAACATGACATCGCCGCCGATGAGTACGGTCAGTGAATCGCCCGACTGTTTTTCCGTTGACCCGGAAAGATTCACGGTTGGTTCCAAAACATCCGCGGTCGATTCATTAGTGTCATTTACCGCTTTCGAATCCACCGCAATTGTCTCCGAATAGGTTTTTTCTTTTGTCGGTAATATTGTTTCGACGACTTGCGCCAAGTTCTCTTTGCTGGAATAAAATCTCGCCGCTAACTTGGCCGCCTCTCCGGCTCCGTGCGTTATCAGGAAGGCCGCGCTCCATCCGATCGCGAGCGTGACTACGGTTGCCGCGAATATTTTCACGCGAGATTTCATCAGAAATTCAGTTTCTCGAAATGACTCCTCCGCGCCCTGCGAGTAATATCACACACCTGTCGTAAAGCCATTGAGAGTTTGCCCATCAAGAAAAGTACCTCCACTTTTTTGAAAAAATTATTTTTCACGTTCTCTACCGCACTTTTGTAGTCGCCGTCGTTTGATATGAGTATGGCTGTGTCAAATTTCCCCAAGGCTGCCATGGTTACCATGTCAGTGGCAAGTTGAGTATCGAGATTCTTCTCCTGCAAGTTACCTCTCGATCCTCTCAAATCGCCGTATTTGACTTGGAGCAACGGCGACAACTTCTCTATAGCCGCATAATATTGCAATGTCATGCCGTGCTTCTTGACTCCTGCATCGCCTTCTTCCAACAGATATGCGGGCGGTCTGACGCAGTAAAATCCGACATGAACCAATTCCCTGGCTCCGGTAAGCTTTTGCGCCAATACCAGTGGATTGTAAAAACAGATCCATGACGGATCGACTGTTTTTAGATCATGCAGATTACGAAAAACATTGCTGTTGTCAATAAAGACGGCAACTTTATTCGGATTGGGTGACGGATTCGTTGGATTCATGTCCGTATTCTACAGTATTTAAGGCAAAACAAAAGGACCCGAAGGCCCTCTCGTTACTTACCATCGCCGAAGCGGGTGATAAGGAGTTCTTATTCAGCATGGTATGCCAAGTGATTTTAAAAGTCAATATGGTATATGTGAATAACCCGGTAACTTTCCGTTTCCGGAAATAGCTTTTAATACTAATGTAAAAAAGCTTTCAGGCTCTTGAAAGACATTTTATCTCAGCTGGTGACCCTACCGGGATTCGAACCCGGGTACCAAGCTTGAAAAAGATCGGAAGAGCGTCGTGTAGGGAAA
>CAYHFU010000010.1:0-5337 GCA_964355985.1 uncultured Candidatus Saccharibacteria bacterium
CCTATTTATTGTCTAACCGTACCAGTCTTGGTAACAGTTTTAATTAGCTAAAGGGAGTACTTGTGCTATCCCCTGCGCGGGACTATAATTGGCTCACTATGAAAATCTTGGTCGTCGAAGACGACAACGGCGTCGCGGAGATGGTGAAGTCGGGACTCTCTTCCGACGGGCATGTAGTCGAGACGGCCAGTGACGGCGCGGAGGGTTCATTCCTGGGGAGAAGCTACGAATACGACGCGATCGTGCTCGACTATTCCCTGCCGAAAAAAGACGGCCTCAAAGTCTGCGAAGAAGTGCGCGCCTACGGCAGATTGACGCCGATACTTTTCCTCTCCATAGTGAGCGATATACCATTGAAAGTTTCGGCCTTGAATGGAGGCGCGGACGACTACATGACCAAACCATTTTCCATGGACGAGCTTCGCGCCCGCGTCAGAGCGCTCGCGCGTCGGCCGGCGGCGACCTTGAGGCCGTCCGGACTCGCCCTTCTCGATCTCACGCTCGATCCGGAAAAACAGCAAGTCCACAGAGCCGGTCGCCAGGTGCGTCTGACCAAGAAAGAATTCTGCCTCCTCGAATATCTGATGCGCCACGCCGGAGTCGTCATGTCGCGCGCGATGATCATGGAGCATGTCTGGACGGCTGACGACAATCTCCTTTCAAACACGGTCGAAGCGCATGTCAGAAATCTGCGCAAGAAGATCAACGCTCATCGCAAGACCGACCTCATCGCCAATGTCGCGGGACGCGGGTATATCATGGATATACCCGAAAATTTGAAGAAGTTCATGCCGCTAAAATGACAAAATATCGATTTTACCAACCAGTTGAGCCGCGGAAAATTTTATCGAAATTTCATAACTTTTTTATCGAAATTTCATCAAAAATTCATCAAAATTTTATCACCGTCTGATACGATTGGGACGGCTACTCGTCGAAGCAGCCGTTACCAATCAATTAACTTTCGTGAAAATCATGATTAAAGCATCTTCTTCGCATCGTGATACCCGAGAGTCCGGCGTCGCGAGCGTTGGATTCGTCCCTTGGAACGATTAGGACATGATCGTCGACCCGCACATACTCGGTGGTATGTCGCGCGTCTTCCACCTTAGTCGTTCTCCTGTCGCGCGGGCGCCTAAAATGTCCCGCGCGACCGAGACTCCGTCGTTGTGGAGACGGTTGATTAGTCCTGTCTCGGATGATGAAGACAAGCGTCGTCAAGAATATGTCATTAACACGGTCTTGACGATTTCCATTGCGTTCTTGATCGTCTTGGAAACGACTATCGTAGTCAATTACTTCAGGTTTGACGATTACGACGGTTTCTCACCTGTCATCTTCGCAGGCATCATCTTGTTGTTCATGATCCTGCTCATTGCCTCGAAATTTGGGCGTGGTCGATATGCTTCTTACGCGCTCGTCGGCGCTTATGCCGCCGGAACTTTGTGGAGCGGATGGCAGTGGGGTGAAAGTCTGCCGCCAGTCCTTCTGGCTTGCGCTCTCGTGATAGTTACCTCAAGCGTGCTTTTAGGTTCGTCGTTCGGCCTGTCCGCGGCAATTTTCATGATCGCGACGCTTGCAGTGTTGGGATTTCACGAATATTACTCGATGGGTGTACCGGAGTGGCACAACCAAGCGATAAGTGTTATGGACATAGTCACCTACGCGGTCATCTTTACTTTCATATCCTTTATCGCATGGCTCTCCAGTCGCGAGATAGACAAGTCGCTTGTGCGAGCAAGAAAATCAGAAAAGTCGTTGGCGGAAGAACGCGATTCTTTGGAACGGCGCGTGTCGGAACGGACCGACGAACTTCTCCGGTCGGAACGGATGAGAATGGCTTCAGCTGAACACGCCGTCAAATTCGGAAATCTAGCGCGAGGGCTTTTTCACGACCTCATGAGTCCGCTCGCATCAATCGCTCTCTACATGGAAAACATGGCTAATGGATCGGGTGATCCAAACGAGGTGCGTGATATGGTAAGAAAAGCCGTTGCCGCGTCTACGCGCATGAAATCTTTCATGGACAGCGTCAAACACGACGGCGATTGTGTAGCTTGTTGCGACAAAAAAGTCGAGATTGGCGACAAGATCAAGATCATCAGGGATTTACTGGCATATAAGGCTCGAATGGCCGGCGTACGAATGGTCGTTGAACAAAAAGAGTCCGTTTGCGTCAAAGCAAATCCCGTGAGAATGCGTCAATTATTCTTGAATCTGATCGACAACGCCTTGGATGCTTGCGCCGGATCGGGAGACGACCGCGTGACAAATCCATCGGAGAAAACCGTCAGGATATCAATCGGCAAATCGGAAATCGAAGCGATCGTATCTATCGAAGACGACGGTTGCGGAATGTCGGAAGAAAACGCGCGCAAGATATTCGTCGAGCCCTTCACGACGAAACGAGACGGCACGGGCATGGGACTGTCCACGGCCAAATCAATCGTTGAAAAAGAATTGCGCGGAATCATACGGATCCAAAGTAAGGAAAACATCGGCACTGTTTGCACCATTACGATCCCACTAAATGAAAGAGTTAAATTTGAAAATCAACCGTGTACTTCGCCTCCTTGAATGCTTACAGAAAAGCGACGGCTCATTCGCCGCGCGCGTCATCGGATCTGACAGAGAGACTCTTTCAATATTTCCGACTCTCTGTTGCGCCAACTGTTTGCTTGCAGTCAACGATGAGGTCGCGCGTAATATATTGAGAAAAACCCGCCGACTTATTCTCGCGAATCAGTCGGAAAATCTCACATGGAATTACTGGCGCGCTTCAACCGCCAAACCTTGTCCGAACGATTTGGACGATGCTTCAAACACAATGACCGTCCTTTTGTCGTCGAATCTCGCTGATACCAAGACGGTTAAGGCTTACGGTGAGGCACTGTATCTTACCGACGGTGGATACGGCGGACCATTTAATACTTGGATCCTTAACCGTCGGGAACGCGGACGCGATTGGCATGATATTGACATTGTCGTGAACGCGAATATTCTCCGTTCTTTGAATATGTTGGGAGTAGAGGCAAACGGACTTACAAGTTTCATCAAATCTTGCGTCGAGCGCGAACGATATCACTCGAAATATTACGAGAATATAATCACAATCATTTACCACATAACCAGAGCGTATCAAGGTAAATCTATCAGCTCACTTGTTCGAAAGTCTGAAAAACATTGCGAGGAATTGATCGCGGGCGAATCGCGCGATCCCCTTCTGCTTGCTCACGCGCTCTCGACTCTGATCCGGCTCAACGGGAGATCGGATCTCATGAAAAGCATCCTCGCCTGCCTGCTTTCCGTCGAATTCGCTTGGGACAAACCTTTTCCGTTCTACACTGAAACGATTTCCGGCGGAATCTCAAATCGCGTCGGCTCACCTGCTATTACTCTCTCGGCCGTCGCTGAAGCCCTGTTTCTGTATAATCGTCATTGGTCAAAAGAAAAATCATTTCATTCCGCAACAAATTCTTGCAAAAACGAGGAACTGGAAAAGATCGCCGATTCTCATATCTTGTCGAGTGCCTGCGCGTCTCCGGAAATTATCAATCGGAAAATCTCTGTGGCAATTCAGTGCATACTCCGAGGAAAAAACATCAGGCGGGTTTTGGAATTGCCGATGCGAGCAGGCAAAGAGCTTGTCGGCGTCGAACCTATCGACGGTGAAGTCTTGGATGCTTGCGTCGCCATAGGCATCGCCGGCTGGGCGGCTTGGACATGTTCGGACGCGATCAGAGACAGTGAGCCGTTGAATGAATTGGGAAATGAATCGAACGGCGGTAAAGACAACGCGTCAAATCGTAATGACAGACTAGCGGTATTTTCGATACTGCAATCAATAACACATGAGTTAATCAACCGTCTTCAGCTACCACTCAATAAACTTCGCCATATTTACCGTTTGATCGCGAGCATGGAGGAAGCAAATTGCGGCAACGGCAAATCTGAACGACCGTGCGAGAAGCGAATCGAAAATCGAGTATATGGACTGCGTAGAACATCAGCGGAGAAATCCATGGGCGCGGCCATACCTCTCTTGGCGCTCATGATGAAATCTAGCGCGAACAAAAAAGACATTCGTAACTGCCAAAAATTCTTTTTTCACTTCATTTTGGCGCGTCAACTTTCCGACGACGCGTGCGATTGGCGCGAGGATTTGGCGGGTGGACGAGAGACTTTGATGACGAGATGGATTCTAAATGAGATTCCGGAAGATTCTTCTGCATGGAATGAATCCGACGAGAATGCGAAGAATGTTTTCAATGACGACATTCCCAAAGAATTGGCGAAAATTTTTGACGAGAAAGTCTCGCTCTGGACCGCTAGAGAGATAATCAAACAGTCGTGTCGCGCCGTCTATTACGCGCGCAAAATCACTTGTTTCAAAGATGTCGAGTTCTTGGAATCACTGCCGCAGTTTTACGAGAAAAACGCCATGGAAGTCATCGAAAAACACGATCTGAAGAAAATTTTTGAGAGTGAGTTCTGGCGTTCCAAGGCCTAACCACCCGAGGCTAGGCCTCGGGAAATCGTCAGATCCCCAACCTACCGTTCCTCGCCACATTCTTGGCATCCACCTGCACATCTCTGGCCGCTTTCCGGTACGCGCAAAAGTCACAGTCGGCGCCGGGAGAAGGGGGCGTGTCGGAGAGGAGGGCTTGTTTAATCTTTAGGAGGACGGGTTCGAGCCATGATGGGTCACCAATACATGGCAGGAGGAGTACGAAGAATTCGAGTTTCTTGTCGAATGCTTTGGCGTCCTTGTTGCCGTTCACATAGACGAAGTAGCCGGTGGGAGAGACTTTGAAGCCGTTCATGCGGAAGAGCCATTGGTAAACCTCCATCTGCCGCTTGTACTGCGCGCCGAGGCGGCCTTCGAGCGTGATCTCGTCCCTCTTGGAAGTCGCTTTGTAGTCCACGATGATGAGTTCGCCCTTGGGATTGACCCAGACATCGTCTACGCCGCCGCGCACAGAAAGGCTGGTCGCGGGATGCACATATTCGATACCCCTTCGCAGAGAATCGCGCCATTCGTCCATCCTAGGATCGTCAAAAGGCAACGCGTCAATCTTGTAAGTTTCCATGAATGGGTGGCGCGTCTTGGCGACTCTGTGCGTGTCGAATTCTTTCTTCATAAGTTCGTCCACGGCCACATTCAAAGTCAAAGGGAATGACGGCGGCCGCCCGACGCCCAACCGCGCGTCGAGGTAAAAGCACAGCGGGCAATCGACGAAAAGGTCGACTTTGCTCCTGCTTATCCTATACGGTTCGTTTGATTTCGGATCAAAGAGTCCCCTGGTCTTCCGAGGCTTGTAGTATTCGCTCATGCGT
>CAYHFU010000010.1:5437-10449 GCA_964355985.1 uncultured Candidatus Saccharibacteria bacterium
TAATTGTGCGGCAATGGCTTGTCCTCATGCATGATGAAAAATTGACTGCCGTTGGTATTCGGTCCGGCGTTCGCCATTGCTACCGTGCCGCGAATGTAACTCGCTTTGTACGAAGGCGTATTCGGGTTGAGTTCGTCCGCGAATTGGTAGCCCGGTCCGCCCGTGCCGTTGCCGGAAGGATCGCCTCCTTGGATCATGAAACCGCTGATCACCCTGTGAAATATTAGCCCATTGTAAAATCCTTTCTCCGCCAGCTTGATGAAATTCTCTACCGTCTTTGGCGCATCGGCGTCATAAGTTTCGAACTTGATGGTCCCTTTATTTGTCTCGATTGTTATTGTGTGCATGAAATTTTTCACTGATTGTTGGTTGGTATTTTCATTGGCTCCGGAATTGTTGTTAATAGTACTCGAATTGTTGGCACTTGAATCGATTTCGATCGGTTGCGTGCTCGTAGAATTGGCCGCGTTGAGCAATTCATCCGGACTCATGGGATACGGAGAACGATTGTCAAATACAAACCAAAACAACGCAATTACCACTATCAATATTATCGCGACAATTATTTGTCTTTTCATTTGTCTCAAAAGTTAATCGGCTGTTAATGGGTAATGTTACAGATTGTAAAGCTCTTTGGCTTTCGACACAACCGCCTTCTTCGCGTCTTCCAGAGACATGTTCAAAACTGCCGCAGCCGCGGCCCTGTGTCCTCCGCCACCAAGAGCAGAAGCCAATTTCGACACATCATACTTATCACTGTCACGGGTCCGAAAACTGACTTTGATTTCTTTCGGTTTGCGTTCGATCAGAGAAGCTCCTATGTTCCAACCGACGACAGATTTGAGGATGTTGGATATGCTTATTCCCCTTATGCAATCTTCGGGAATCTTCTTCCGGACGAGATCCCTGTTCGAAACCGATGACATCGCCAGATTGTCGTCCAAAAAAGTCTCGATGGAATTTAGGGCGATCGCTTGGAAATATATCGCTTCTTTGGAAAGACTGTTCTCCATCGTAAATATCGTATCGGTAAAGTCCGGCGCCGTATGGGCCAATTCGCTCGCGGCTTTGAGTACCCTCCAATCCGTCGGCGGATATTTGAATCCGCCGGTGTCAGTGTATATGCCTATGAACAGATTTGCGGCAATCTCCGGCGTTATCGCGACTTCCCATAGTTTTATGAGTTGGAAAAGGATAAAGGCGGTTGCCGGAGAAGAGACATCAACCAAATTGATTTCGCCGTAGTTTCCATTGGTAGCGTGATGATCTATGACTATCGTCTTGATCGGCAACGGAAAAACTGGCGGCTTTTCTTGCGAGACCATGTTTCTCGATCCACTGTCGAGACTTATGAACAAATCAAAATCATTGAGTCCGACCTCGGAAAAATCCTTGTCGACAATGCTCCCAATTCCCGGAAAATGCGCGAATCCTCTGGGAATTTCCGAATCCCCTCTTATAACCGTTGCTTTCTTTCCCATTTGTTCCAAAGCAAACTTCATCGCCAACGCCGAACAAGTCGAATCGGGATCCGGCAGAGGATGGCAGTGCAACAAAACTGAGCTCGCCTTCTTTATTTCGGCGAGTATAAGCGGCGCTTTTTCTTTGATTAGGGGCGAGGTTTCATTCATGGTTCAATGTTACCACATCCCTCCAAAAACAATAAGACGAGTCTCATCGCCGTCGCAGAGACTCGTCTTAAACGATCAGATCACCTGGTAACGGAGATTGTCTCGGTCAATTCTCCAGTCGAACTGGCGGTGACGCGTCCGTTCGCGTCGCGAGCAAGTTCGTAACCGGTTTCGTAATCGTCCTCATTATCGTAATAAGCGCCGTATTGCGACGGGTCAAACGGCAATGAAGAGATGTAATCGGGCACGAGGCATTTAGCGATCTTCAACCTATCGTCAAGTCCCGTACTACTCGCGATAGTGGTAAACGAGCTTGGAATGTCGTAAGACGCTCCGTTACAAGTAAACACTCCCCTGTGTTCCGCCATGTTCTGGTGCACAGCGTTTAGTATGGCGTTCATGTTGCTCGTTCTCTGCGAATCGCGCGCCAGTTTGAACTGCCTGGCCGGATTGACGGCGACCAGTACCACGGCCGCGAGGACGGCGATGATGCCGATCACGACGAGGATTTCGATCAAGGTGAATCCCATCTCAATTCTCTTTTTCTTATTCATGTTATTTTGTTTGGCCGCGTTAATCGGCCGTTACTCTAATAATGAGCCAATCGTATCAGAGCGCGATAAAATTCTGATGAATTTTTGATGAAATTTCGATAAAAAAGTTATGAAATTTCGATAAAATTTTCCACGGCTTTGTTGAGGCGTATTTTCCATTTTCTCTCTTAATTTCTGTTCCCCGTCCGTTCAAAAACCGCCCGCGGGAAGAGGTTTTTGGTGGCGTATTTATTTTCGTAATTCACACTCCTCTCCTAGGAGATATATCCAAAATGGCATGGTGAGACTGTGAATAGTGCGACGCTATTGACAAAGACGATTGGTTTGCTACACTTACGGCATTACACAGTCACGGCCAGTAGTTCGTTCGCCCACACAGACACGACGATGAAATCACTCCTTAAAGGGAGTGGTTTCGTTTTTTACCAACAGGTCCGCTATCATTTGCCTGATCTTCACAAACTCATCCTCCTCCAGTCGAGCCACTAATTCAAACAACCGGTTTATGCTCACAAGCCTCAGCTGAAGCAATGACGCTACTCCGCGGATTCTTCCAAAATCAATGCGCCAGAAATAAGACATCTCCTTACATGTGGAAGTAATCGGCACTGCCCACATCAAATCTTCATTAAATTTCCTCACAATCAAAATCGGTCGGAGAAAATCTTTTCCTTTTCCGTCAATCTCACTGCCAACATTCACTCCAAGAGAAGCCCACCAGATTTCCCTTTCAAGAAAGAAAACATCGTCCGGCAAGGACCGAGCATTCAACTCTTTCTTCTTCTCATTCCAGAGATCATAATTTTTGACGTAATTTTCATTCATGGCAATGACTGGTATGCAAAAACTCCCTCGAGCGTCGTAGTTACATTCACGGAAATTGAACCGGCAAAATCGTTCGAAACTTGCGCGACGCAGCCGAATTCCGGAATAGAAACCTTGCCGTTCAGGAAAAAGTCTTTGGCAAACATCAATTTCACCGTGTCTAGGCACGCCGCTGCATTGAGCCGTGTTTGGATGCGGAGTTCCCTGCGAGAGATCATATCCGCGTAGGAGACCGCCGAAGCAAGCGTGGCGAACGAGAAAGCCAGAGCGCCAAAAGCGAGCATGATGACCGCGATAAGCGCGATAAAACCGTCATTCGGCGAGCGCGTCGGTAATCTCTTGGTTGAGTTTGATTTCATTGAAATGGGTCTGGTAAACATATTGGATGAATCCCGTTAGTAACATTGAGAGGAGCGTCGAATAAATAATTATTTCGATCAGCGTCATGCCACTACGGAAGATCCGATCTCCTTTTCGTCGTTGATTAGAAAGATATCTCATAAATGATTGGCGCGGAGTGAACGAGAATGTAGAGCCGAGCGCCGTCGCAAGTAATAGTTTGCGGGGCAATCGGCAACGAATGAGCAGCAAGGATGTTCAAGTCTTTGTCCACGACGATCAATTCTTGGTCAGATGTGCGCGTGGCAAGATACAAATGTCTCCTGTCGGCGACAATGCCGTAAACTCCGCCGGATATGTCAACCGAGTCAGTCTCGGACGAATCGAACAAATCTGGCGGTGAAGTCGAGGAGGTTGCAGGCCGCGCGAACAATTCATGGTCTTCTATGATGTTGTATCCGCCCGAAGTCCTGCCGAATGACAAGGAATTCTCAAAAAGTGAAGTCACTTTGCCCTCTTGCCTCTCCCAACCGCTCGGACTGAAATGGTCAATCGCGATCAAATCGGTCGGATCGCTCGCGTCAATTAGATGCAATTGCTTTTCATTCGAAGCCGCCACATAAGCCGTGCCGTTATCAACAAAGATGTCGTTCACTTTACTGTCAGCTTCGTACTCGCTAATGACTTGAGGATTGATTGGATCCGAGATGTCCATTGCCAAGAATTCACTACCGTCCCATTTCTCCGTACCCAAATAAACGGTTCCTTCATTGAAGAAAATCGAACTACCGAAAGGCGGCGTAGCGGTGGCGTAAGGCAACGGCAATTTGAATTTCTTTTCAACCGTTAATTGATTGAGGCCGTCGAGACGAATGACATGGAGCTGAGCGGCCGTACTCGCCGCCGCGGCGTAAACCCTTTGGCCGGCCAAAGCGATTGAGGAAATACCGGGACCCGTATTGATTGACGAAAGCAGGATCGGATTGGCCGCGTCGGCAATATTGAACATCAATAGATCGTGATCTGAAGCAGTCGTCGAATCAGCGGAAACATAGGCAATGTTATTTCGAAGTTCAATATCGGTCAAAGGCAACAGTGGATCTATAGGAAGCGTGACGGGTTTGATCTCGATTGAATCCAACGCGGTTGAATTGGAACTGGTCGAATTTCCGATCCTTTGAATGTAACCGTAACTGCCAACAACTTCATGGCCAGTGAAATCGACGGAACAGAGAGGTGTGCCCGCTACTTCTTCATTGTTCGAAAAAGAAATGCCCCGCACAGCCGAAAATGATACGGCCAAAGCGTTTGAAGTCGTACCTTGAACGATCGTGATTGTCTCGACCCTTTCGTTGCCGAACATTTTCACAGTCGTCGTGCCCGCGCCGGCCTCGAAAACATCGAGTAATTCATCTCGTTCGCGCGCGCTCGTGAAGATTTCTCTGGCGTTGGAATTCGATTCCGCCAAAGTCAGAATGAAGACCGACGACAAAGCGATTGCAAGCAAAATGTCGACTAAAATAATTCCACGGCTTGTTCGCGAAGCCCGAGAAAAGGAGTTTTTGGGTTTTAACAAATTATAGCGTAGTCTCGGCGTCTTATCCAACCACGACTGCATCCGAGAATTTGGTAAAACCCAAAAACAACTTTTCTCCGGCTTCGC
>CAYHFU010000011.1:0-10274 GCA_964355985.1 uncultured Candidatus Saccharibacteria bacterium
GCGAAGAAGTTTCGTTCTTTGAAGAAGTCCTCATCGATCACGCGCTGGCCGGCCACGCCGTAGGTAGTTCCCCAGCTATCGTCGCAGATGATCGCCTTCTTGCCGTTCACCAACGTGAAGTCCACTCCGGAGATGGAATGGCGCGCGGTATCGTAAGCCAACAAGTCAAGATCGGGATACTTAACGGAGGGTTGCGTGGTCCACTCATCGATCTTGAAGTAGAACCATATCATTACCGCCTTGCCGGTCGTTTGGATCACCGATGCGATGGTGTCGATATCCTTGATAGGAGCAACGATGAAGTTGCCGATCTTGAAGATCTCGCCGACCTTGTGCTTATAGTCGGCGACCACTACCGCATCCATTTGCGCGTCCGTCATGTTTTGAGAGGGCGTCAGATCCTCAAGCGTCACGCCGGTACGCGCGATGTTGAAGGCATCCACGCCTCCCATACCGGACTGCGGCTTGTTCGGCCGCCGTTGATAAAGGTGCGTTGCGGAGAAATGCACATACTCATTGTTCTTGAGCCAGTACATTACGCCCAAGAGTTTTGCGAGCGTCTGCGCTACGCAAGATCCGCTTCCGTCCTGATTGAAGATCGGAAACTTTCGCCATTCTGCCTGCGGTTTCTCAACCCAACTCACCGGGTTGACCGATGCGACGATCTCCTTGAACTCGTAATCCTTCTGCTTCTCGATCTTTGATCGCGTGTCGATATTCGCTCCGGTTCCTTTGGAACCCTGAAAAAAGTTTTTTATATTCATGTTCGTTTTATTATTTTTATTTGCTTAATTTCCCTTTAATTTCTCCTAAAATCTCAATCTGTTTTATATTGCCGTTATTGATCGCATCGACCAATCGATCATTGCCGGTATTGATGGCATCTTTCAAAGCATGGAGATGATTCTCATTCATGATTCGCAGTTCCTTGAGCATTGATTCCATGACGGCGTTGGCGTTATTATTGACGCCGTTTCCACCCTTGCGAGTTTTTAAATATGCAAAAAACTCTTTCACTGCGAAAAGGAAAATTATCGCTAATGCACCTAATTGTAGTAATGGCTCTTCGGGCATAGTTTTATTTTTCTTTTGGTATGAAAAGTTTATTGAATTCTGACAGCACTCCGTTCCTGCGCAAGAGATCTCCAAGCTCTTCTATTTTTCTACGTTCATTGAATCCTGCCTGCCGTTCAACGTCAACTTCCGCAACGCGGATCCCCGACAGGAGGTCCATCACCCGGAAGAATCCGGTGATGTTGCCATTGAATATGTTGTTGAAATATGTGAAGCCGCGCGATGTGAAGAGCGATCGCACGATCAGTAACCTTTCCGGATCCGCGACATATGTGGTGCGCGGCATACCGGTAACAAAATCTTTCTTGACAACCTTCTTCAACTGAAGGTAATCCTTAATGAACTCCGGCGCATTCTCATACTCCGGTGCCGTATATACCTCTTTGATGTCGCGTTGCCTGAACGAATCTTTGCCAGTCCCGAGTTCAATCGGTACCTTGATATACGGATTCACCTTCGAGAGTGTGCCGAGGAAGGTGCGCTCGATCGTTGATTTGCCTTCCGCTTGAAACTTGATGAGTTCAGTGAACGCTTCGATCGGAGTACCGAAGTTGCGTACGAATTGCGGTACGCCTTGAGCGGTACGACCGACAGGGGCGGATAGATATTCTTTGAGATATGCCGGCAGGTTTTCTTTCTCCTCCGGCGTAAGATTTGTTTCAAACAAGTTCTGAACGTTCTCGATACCGCGAATGATCTGATTGATGCGCTGCGGATTATGACCAAGCACATGAAGCTGCAGTTCAATGTTCTTCCTGTTGAATGAGTAGAACGGGATGATGCGGCGCATCACCTTCGATTCAAACTGCGTGAGCGCGCGGTAGTCGAAACCGCCCTTTGCGGCAACCTCGAGCGCCTCGTCCATGCTCATACCTTTTGAGAGTGCGCCGATAACAAGTTTTGATTTCTGCTGCATTTCAACCCACGCACCAACTACGCGCGCGGCTTTGAAATGCACAGCGTCCTGACCGATCAGCCCCTCGATCGCATTCTTCTTCCCCTTGAATGATACGAACGACTTGCCCCAATTTTGTAGAGATTCTCTCGAGAACACTCCGGAATCGGTAAGTAGCTCGGCATCGGAAGTGATCGAGTTGAAGTCCACGTTGTAGCGCGAGGATCCGCCGAAGCGTTTTTCGATCACCTTACCGATATCATCGAGAAGCCAGTTCTTACCGCCGAGTTCGATCATCTCATCGCCGAAACTCGCTACCGCTTTCTTGCCAGTATGAGCCAGCACCTCAAACGGATCAGTGAGATCGAGAAAAGCTCCCTGTGAGATCTTTGTGCCGAGGCGAAGCCCGGTCGCCTGCACCTTTGGTGACTGTGCGATCGCGCCGATAAGCTCGAAGTCTTGCATCTCTCCAGATACGAAGTTTCGGACGTGGAACGGCGCAAAGATACCGGTTACAAACCGTTTGAAGAGCGAGGTGGCAGCATCAAAACCGCTCGCTTTTGCGATCGCGTCAAGGGCTTTATAGTTTCCATTTACATGAGAGTTGAGGAATTTCCAGTCCGCGTCAAGGACATATCCCAGCTCCTTGCCGAAGATGCCTTTGTCTTTGAGAAGTTTATAACCGTCCTTCGCTGCGGCCGATTCAGAGGTAAATTCTTTCAGCCCTTTGCCATAATCACGGATGGTGTTCTCGAGGAACTCCTGCGTGAGCTTGTTCGTGGCGATCTCGTCCTCTATCCGGACGAAGAGCGTCCTGTCTTTTAAGAGATCGCTGTCTTTAAGAAGGTTGCGAAATTCCTTCATGTAATCCTGCGAGCCAAGCTTTACCGACTTCGTACCGGCAAAGAAGTTGAGAATCCTCTGCTTCTCGGTAATATCCTTTGCGATCGATGGTGCGTACATCACAAACGGATTCTCGATGCCGGCGGTCGCCACCATCTTCGCGTTGCGAGTGAGCCGTTCGGTGACTGCCTTCGCTACATTCTCATCTTTGATGACCGGCTTCAACGCCTGTACCAGTTCATCCGGCAAGGATGACCAGTTACCGGAGGCGACCGCCTTAGCGATTCTCTCCTTTGCAATCTGTTTACCGGCAAGCACGCCTTCAAGAAGATGCTGCTTTGCAAACATATCGTTCGTGAGATTGGTGATCTGCCGCGTTATCTGAACAAGCTGATCTTTGACCTTGAGCGAAGGATCGAGCTTACGCATGACCTGCCCTATAATATCCTCGATGGTGTAGCGCGCGCTCTTGTTCGCCACTTCCTTCGTCACTTCTCTGACCGCAGGTTCAATGATGCCGGATTCAATGCCGGCGATCCTCGCTTCAAGATCAATAATCAGCTTCGTGTACTCCTGTTTTTTGGATCCGAGCGCGTTCATCAGAGCAGAATCGATCTGCTCCGCGGTAGCCATGAACGGCTTACCTTTCGGTACTTTCTTTATGACTTCCGGCAGTAAGTCGCCGAGTTCTTTGCGTAGTTCGCTGACTATTTGTTTCAAACCAACAAGATCATCGGCGATGAACGGCTGGGCTATCCGGTCACGGATTGCCTGAAGTTTCCCGATCTTCTCTGGGATTTTTGAGGTGGCAGTTTCCAGCCGGTTCAAAGTTGTGGTGCGTACGGCAGCGCGCGCTTCAACATCCGTGACTTCTCTCCCGAGGCGCTTCGCCATCTCTGTCTTTGTCGCTTCGATAGTCTTGAGCGGCGCGCGCACGCCCGGGAACTTGATATTGAAAGCTTCTATCATGTCATCCGTCACCGTATCGAAATAGTTGAACTCGGCCGTCTTTCCCTTGAAGAGATAGCCCAAAAACTCATCCCACTGGTTGTCGGTCAACACTCCGGTGCCGAACTTCTTAGCGTTCGCTATGGCGAGCGCCTTTTGCACGTTGACCTTCTTGCCCTCATACTCAAGGAACTCCTCGGCAAGCCCCTTCGCCGTGCCTCCCTTGGCCGCTTTTGAGGCGCCATAGCCAAATACGAACAATTCACCGGCCGCTGCCTTTAACGCTCTTCCTGCCTCATCCAAATGCCCTACGGCCGCAGGAGCAACCCTTGCTGCCGCCTTATGCCCTATTTTAGCCACCGTACCCACTCCCTTTGCTCCGTAACGCACTAAAGTGCCTCCTACATAGGTTGAGGGGTCTAAAAGCACGTCACCAATCAATCCCAGCCCAAACCGGGCATATTTATTCTCCACTCCGAGATCGTTCAGCAGATCCCCGAAATAGCGCTTCTTCGTCTGCTCGCCGTAGTCGTTCCCTGTCAAGGCACTTGTGATGTTCTGTACTATCGTTTTCGGGTAAGCAGTAAGGAAGTTTTCTGTGCCTTCGTAATCGCGCGCGATCGCTTCGGCCGGATTGAGAGCGCCTAACCCGGAAGAGAGACGCTGTAAGAAAGAGAGCGAATCTTCGTCTACTATCTCTTCCCCTCCCACTACTCCTTTTTCTTTCGCCAGTTTTAACAAACCATCGATGGACGATAGATCTTCATTGTTTTTCTTTGAGCTATTGATGGCTCCATAGAATCCTTTTGGCTCGTCAGAAACTTCCCGACCGAGCGCTCCCATGAAGCCACTTCCTGAACCTGCTCTCGGATTTTTTGTGGCTTGATAAAAAGGCATAGAGTTTTATTGTAAGAACATATTTTTGAACGGTGTTACGAACGCGTCCTCGAACGGCTTGAAACTCGTCGTATACTGTGATGGACTCGAAGCCGTAGGCGTAACCGGAGCGGTTGTTTGGTTCTTGAATGGTTCCGTGGTCCCGGAAGGATTCAGGAAACTAAAGAATCCTCCGCCTCCTTTTTTCTTCGCGGCCTTCTGCGCTTGCTCGAGGCTGTCGATGTAATCGATCACCTCACGCTGCTCGGCAACGGTAAGATTATCATCCTGAATGACAAGCGCGCGCTCGGTTTCAAAGTCCGATGTTTTCTTCTCGAGCCGGAAGGCGATACGGCTCTTGTACTCACTTTTTGCTTCATCTTCGAGTTTCGTCCGGATCGCATCGGAGCGAACCTTAACCTGCGTGCGGATCTTCGCCGGCACGTTGCCGATTGTGATCTCACCCTTCGCAAAAGATTCAGCCCACGATTCAATATCATTATCTTCTGCCTGATCGCTTGCCATCTTCTCAAGTTTCAGTTTGCGCTCCTTGTCTACCGATGGAGCGATGAGATCGAGAGCGGTTGCGAGGTCGGTAACGTTAGAAGGCACAGCGGATCCGAACTCCTTACGAAGCTCGTTGATGCGGTCGATTTCCTTCTGTTTCGCTTCAGTCGCGTCCTTATATCCGGCCATAATGTCGCTGAATGTGGTTTCCACCGGCGACTTGATCCCTCCTCTGATGAGGTCAACGACAGCGCCGATCGTTCCCGGCACACCGGTAGAGAGCGGAGCCACCGTCCTAAAATTGTTCTCAACCCTGCGCGCGGCCGCCTCGTTGAGCGCCGACCGGAGCGCGATCCTCATGTTCGCCAGTTCCCCGACGTTTGCCGCGCCCTGATCCTGAACGGCCGAAGCCGGATCCAGCCCTCCGAGCGGCACCCCTGTTCCTGCCGCCGGTCCTTGCGCCGGCGCAACCACTCGTTCCGGCAGGTTAAGAGATCCGCCGGCGATGATCAGATCCGCGCTCTTCACTGACGGATTTCCCCTGTTCGCGGCCATGATCTCGGCAATGGTTGTGCTGTTCGCGGCTGCGATCTTTGATAGGGTATCCCCTGATTTTATGTTTATTGTAGGCATGGTTTTAGATGAATCCTTTTTGTAATGAGGTGTATCCGGCCGTGTCCGCCAAGATCGACTTCCTGCGCTCTTCCTCTATTTTACCGATGGTTCCACCGGTAGGAGAAAAGCCCGGAATCGAAGGCAGGTTTGCCGAACCCAACACTTCTTCAGCAGCGCGACCTATTTTCTGCAGAGCAAAGTCTTTCTGGCTTCTCAAGGCATCGAGTTCTTTCTGCGCCGAAACATCGCCTCGAGCGGCTTTAAGTTCGAGTTCTTTAATTTGGAAATTATGCCTGCGCCTCGATGATTGAACGACATCGGCGAACTGTGTACCGCGCCGTTCTTCGGCGAGCGCTCTCGAGCGCGCTCCGGTAGCGAAGGTAAGTCCTTTCTCGGCCGCCTCGTCTGCGATCGAAAGGAGATCCTCGTCATATGATTTGATTGTGCGTGCGACATCCGACTGCTGCTCAAGCGTGAGAAAATCTTTATTTGCTCCCACATCGGTAAGTAGTTCGTCACGCGTGCGCCTGATCACTTCCGAGCGCAGCTCGAAGTCGTTATTCTTCTCGGCGATCGATCCCAGCACTTCCGCTTTCGCAAGAGAAAGCTGCGTCCTGAAATACGGATCGGCTACCGCCTGCGCTTGCGCGATAGCGTTCGCAAAAAGTTTCGCTTCCTCTTCGCCGCCGACTTCGATGAGATTGTAGGCGATGTCGATAAAATCTTTCAGCGATTGCGGAAGAGCTTTGTACGCCGCAGTCGTCTTGAAGTTCGCCGTCGTAACCGACTTCGTAATATCGCCGGACGGCGAGGGAGTAGGAGGAGCAGAAGATGGAGCAGGCAACGGCGCTTGCCCCTCCGTGGCTCTTATTCTGTTTATCGTTTCGCGGACGGTCGTTCTGCCGTTAAAAAATTCCTGAATAATGCTTCCCGGAACATTCCGGTAACTTGCCGACGTAAGGTAGGCGTTGATCGGAGCCATCTGTCTATTCTGATCGGCGAATGAGCCGCCTGCGAATGTTTCATCTAATGGATCGGGCATGGTTTTATTATACTATAAATTTAACAATTCCGTTTCTATTTGCTGTAACCGATCCTCAATCGACTTTTTCCTTTTATTGAGTTCGGCGTTGAATATCCCTATAGGTAAATTACACGCTGTCCCTGCGAACTTGACAAAGATGTATCCTTTGTCTATAGTACGGGCATTGTCTTTATTCTCTGGTTCTCGGTTCAAGAAGCCGTTGATGCGTTGAAGCTCAACTGTAAGTTCAGCTTTTTCTCCTTCTAAAATATTAAATTTGTCTATTTGCTGTTTAGTAATCATAAGGTTTTATGGAAGCGGAAACCTCCATGGCAAAATGTAAGCATCAATAACTCCATTTGAATCATTGGTTGCATACGCTTCAAGGGCTATTGCAAATACCATTTGTCCGGTTGTGGTAGCTTTTTGTGCTATTGTAGCTGACGTGAAAGTGCAAAGATAATCTCCAACTGCTATGTCTGTTGTGCCATTAACCTTCAAAAATTTTGTGAATCCTTCAATAAGAACATATCCATTGGCTGTATTAGCGATAGACCCATCCACCATTCCAAATACATCTTGGTCTCCTCCAGTCGTTGTGGTGGTAATGTCTTCTATATTAGTTGGGGAATTGTTGACAACCACATCACCTTGAGCTAACGCACCTCCAGTATTATTTTCCATTCTTAATAATCTCCTTGCTGTTTTAGTCGAATCTCCAATATTCAAATACGATTGTCCAAGGTTTGCGTCCATTCCAGACGAAGAATGAGCATCTCCAGCAACAGAAATAATATTACCCAATAATAGATGTTCGTTTCTTGTTGTGCCGTTCAAATCAAAATCGGAGCCATTACTACTACCAGAACATCCTATGATTCGGATATTCAAACCATCAATTTCAAATCCATCTCCGGTATTGCCTTCGGCAAAACAACTGACAAATCCCAAATCGGATACATTGGAAGCAACGTCAAACCCAATCCCCCCATTAGAATCCGCAAAACAACTAATGATTTCTCCTTCGCTGTTAGAAAATAATACAGAGGAAGCAAAATCAAATCCATCTCCGGTGTTGCTTTTGGAAATGGTTCTGATAAGAGAAAAATGTCTTATAAGCTGTGCGCTTGTTGTTGTTGAAAAAGAAAATCCGATCCCTCCATTTGTATCCGCCAAACAATTTATGAGAAGAAATCTATTATGATCATTGACATCGGTACAAATAAATTCAAAACCATTGCCAGTATTATTATTAGATTGCACATTGATCAGTAAGTAATCGTGAGAATTATTGATTCTTATTCCCTTTTGGTCGCAACTCGTAACCCTCACATTTTCCACCCTCCAAAAATCAGCAAAGTCAATGTCTATACCAGCGGTCGCAGAGCTATTCTGAACCGTAAGATTACTGATGGAAAAGTTTTTCATTATGCTTCCGGACGTTCCTATGGCGTTCAAGTTGTTTGAGGTATCCCCGAAATCAAGGATCGTTGTGTCTTTCCCTTCTCCGACAAGAGAGATCCCCGAGGCGAGGGAGATGCTGTAATTCAGATTGTATGTATACGCGCCGAGCTTCAATGTGCCGCCGCCTTTTGCGCTCAATGTTTCGACTACTTCCTGAATGTTGTCGGTCGGAAGAACCGCAACAATCTGATGCCCCAAGCTGATGTCGGTGCCAAGCGATTGCGATCCGAGAAGGGACTTGCTTAATCCCTCGTCAAAAATGCTCTTCATTTCCGGAGGCGCGTTATTCTCTCGCGCAACAGAAGAAAAACCCCGGACAAGCGACTTATCAAAGCCGAGGTCAGAGATACTGTATTTTGGATCTGTTTCGGTGAATATAGACATATTATTGTTGATGAACGTCTACATTGGAAAAATCCAGCCCCCGGAGTTTGACCTGTTCTCCGGTAATAGAATCAACGATACGAAACTCGAAAACATGAGCGGTCAATGGTTTACTAATCTGTACCTCCGTAACAATGTCTTTCAAGCTGCCGATTGATGACCAGTTGCCGTAATCAAGGCGTGCCTGTAATTCGGCCCCTATAGCTCCATCGGAATGTACATATATTTTTTCAGAAACGGTCTTTCTTCTCTCTCTATTTTTGAAATCGAACTCCGGCGACTGCAAGATGTATGTGATCGCCTGTCCGTTATAGTCGGAGTTCCCGGTATTGAGCTGAAGGATCTGACCGTCCGTATCGCCTCCGACGATGAGCGTATCGGTTCCGGAAATGTACCGGTGCATAGCGCGGAACTCATGCGCGTACTGCAGAGGCGCCCATTGCTGCGTATCGATAGTGTAGCGTAGCACCACGTTGTTATATGTTTCGGTAAATCCACGATCGAAGTTGACCGTCACATCACCGATTGACCAGTAGATATTTTCATTGTCCGACCAACCATTCACCCTCGAGTAGAACGAGCTTGCCATGCCATCAATAAAGCGCTGTACCGGGCGCGAGATCCGAACAGGGTAATCTCCCTTTGTTTCATAAAAACCGTTCGGACCATAGAAGAAATAATTTTTGCCTCGCGCGCGCACGACACTCTTGTGCGACTGCGTGCCGATATTTATAAGATCTTCGGGGAAGGAAGTGTCGAAGTTCCAGCGCTTCAGCGAGCGCTGTTTGTAGATCATCAGATAGCCCGGCACTTTATTGAGCGCCTGCAGCGTTCCTCCGCCGTCCTCCTGCTCTGCCTGAAGCGTTCCGGATCCCGAAGCGGTCCATGACACGGAGCCGCTTGTCACGGCGTTCGTATAATGGATCCCATCAGTAACCGCGCAGTACACCCGGTCTTTGAACTCGATCGGAAACTTACCACCCGAAGGAACATTGTTCACATCGAGAACGCCTCCGGTTGAAACCCATCCGCCGGCATTGGTGTACGATCGCGCCTGCACGCCATTGAGCATCAAAGTAGTATTAAGAAAAGTTGTGAAGTTCACATCGGCAGATGCGGATAAGCTGGTCACATCCTGCGAGCTGTCCGCCACGTCATAGATTATGCCGTTAAACGCCGCAAAAAGTATGTTGTTTGCAGCAGTAGAATCGAGATGCTGGAATAAACCCAAACACGCCTGCGAAGCCGCAAGCTGTGCGCCGACGATATTCGTCCCTTCTCTTGATACCGCCTCTCCGAGAACTTTGTCGAAGAGAAGATTCATCGAGAACGGAACCGAATTAGGAATGATAATATCGCTGGAAACTTTTTGAACGTTACCGGCAGATACATCCCTCCATTTAATTGTATCCGGTAGGCGTGCCATAGGTTTATGTATTCTCAAACTTGCCGCGCGGACGCGACCTGTAATTTATTTGATTGAGCTTCGGCGTCATCTTGTACTTCTGACCCGACACTTCCGTGCGGATCGCGCTCTTCAAGATATCGCCAAAGAGCAAGAAGTCATCATCCTTCGTGTCCGACTTACCGTTATTGCGCCAGTAGTTTTTACCAGATCGGAAGAGCGTCGTGTAGGGAAAGAGT